>CAMDLH010000056.1 GCA_945901405.1 Bordetella parapertussis
AACCAGCAACATCGATTCCACCCGGCTCCGCAGTTCAGGATGCCCGTTCAAACGGTTCAACAAGGTTTCGTCACTCATTCCCATGACATCCTCCTCATAAAGTGGTGGGTAGGCTGCTAGATTACTCCACCTCAGTTTGAATCGCACCCGATGCTCCGCCGGCACTTGTTCTTTTTTGGTGATGGATGTCAGTCTTGCCATGATTATCTATCCTATTGATTTTAAAGAGTTTTTAAAGTGAATGTAGGGCAGTCAGATCACCTTGCGATCACGCAAGCCTTGTATTTCCGCAGTGCTGTAGCCGAGCTCTTGCAGCACAGCGTCGTTGTGCTCACCCAGTTCCGGCGCGACACCGATCTTCGCCGGCGTTTCGGAGAATTGCCACGGCGAACCATGAACCTTCAGTTTCTTGCCGTGCTTTGGGTATTCCACTTCAGTGATGTAGCCGTTAGCCAAAACATCCGGATCATCCGCGGCCTCAAGCAACGTGTTGATCGGCGCGGAAACAATATCCGCCTCGCGCAATATCTTTACCCACTTCTCGCGCGGGCCGGTGGCGAATAATCCATCGAGCGTTTTCAACAGCGTCGTGCGCTTTTCATCATTGCCGATCACAACACCAAGCTGCGCAAAACCCGCATTGCTGAGCCGTTCATAAAAACCCAGCGCGGTCATTGCCTGCACCCATTTGGCCGCGCCGTTGAGTTGAAACACCAGCGGCTTGCCATCGATGTCGTTGAAACTCGCACTGAGGCCCGGCCGCTCCGGCGTGCCATTGACACGCGCCTGGCCCGTGACCGGGTCCTTGTTACGCCACATCGCGGTGGTCAGCGTCCAGCCCATCAGCCTGATCTGCCCGCCGAGCAACGAGCAATCAACCTTTTGCCCGATGCCCTGGGTGCGCGCACAGTGCAGCGCAGCCAGCATGCCGCCAAAGGCAAGAATGGCGCAGGTTTCATCGGCCACCGATACGATGCCGGTGCGCAACGGCAGACCCGGCTGCGAATACGCCTGCGTGATGCCGCCCAGCGCCTGCGCCATCGAATCCGTGCCCGGCAGTTTTGAGTTGGGCCCCTTAGGGCCATAGCCCGAAATCGACACGTAAACCAGCTTCGGATTGATCTTCTTTAAATCCTCGTAGCCGAAACCGTTTTTCTCGGCGGCGCCGGGGCGAAAGTTTTGCCCGAAGATATCCGCGCGCGCAACGAGCATGTGCAGTATCTCGCGCGCCTCGGGCGACTTCATGTTGAGCGTGAAGCTCTTCACGCCGCGATTGTTGGTTTCAAAATACGTGCTGGGCAACCCAGGGAAAATACTGGAGCCGCGCGAATTGTCGCCCTTGCCCGGCACCTCGATCTTGATCACCTCGGCGCCCAAATCCGCCATCAGCATATAAGGCACGGTGCCGGCCTGCGCGGTGGAGCAGGCAACAATTTTTACGCCGTCGAGCGGGCCACGTGGTTGTGTCATTGCAATGGTCCTCTATTTTCTCAGATCGTAAATTGTACTGTGCGTACGCCGCTCGAAGGGAGTGTTCTTTCACGCCGCCATATCATTTGGTTCCTTCCTCCGCTTGCGGGGGAAGGTCAGGATGGGGGCACAACGTCAGCAACTCGTTCAATATTACTTCGAGCACAGCCGTAGTTTCTTCGAATACTTGATTGTTCCAAAATCTCACGACCTGATATCCTCTGTCGTTGATTCGCGTATCGCGGATGGTGTCGCGGATCGCTAGCTCCTGATGCTGACCTCCATCAAGCTCGATCACAAGCTTTGCGTCCATGCATGCGAAATCCGCCACATATCGGCCGATCGGGACTTGGCGGCGAAATCGAAAACCATTCAATTGCCTGCGCCGCAAGTGTCGCCACAACAATCGCTCGGCGTCAGTAGATTGATTGCGCAATCTACGGGCACGAACTTGTGTCAATTTATCGCGCAATCGCCGCCCCCTCCCCAGCCCTCTCCCGCGCAAACAACGCGCAAGGGAGGGAGCCTATCATTAAGCCGCTGCTGCAACCGCGCCCCCCACGGCCATCCCGCGCAGGAAAAAAGCCGCAATAGGATCGTGCGCCGTGGCAGTCGTGCGCGCGGCCTGATCGATGTATATCAATTCAATCGCCCCGCCCGCCTTGCGATAATTCGCGGTGAAGCGCTCCGGTTCGTTCAACGCAACGGGCGATTCCGGATCACGGTAATCATGCACCTGATCCGGCCGGCCTTGCACCCACAGCGCAGGCGGCATTACCACCTTTTCTCCGCGTTCGAGGATCAGCATCGGGTTGCCCTCAGCCATATTTTCGTCATTCTTCCAGAACGAACCCTGCCGTTCGGGAATGTCGCCGACCCATTTTTCGCCCTGGGCGCGTCCGCGCACGGCATTGCGAAAGCGCGACAGCGGATTGATCACCGGCCATGCCATCACGACACTGCGCACCGTCGCGTCCACCGCGGGCGAGCCTGCCGGCAGTGCGATTGACGAGTAACGCGGATCGTGCGGACGCATTGCAGCCAGCATGGCGAGATGACCGCCGCTCGACGCGCCGCAGATGCCCACAAGATCAGCGCGTGTCTTCAATTGCGTAGCGCGTGCCTTCAACCAGCGGATCGCATAATTGATATCGATCAGCGCGGTTGGATAGCCATCGTTGCCATCACGGAAATCAAGTCCCGCCACCAGCAGTCCGGACTGTGCCAGCGCTTCGTCGCGGCCCCTGCATTCTTCAAGACTGCCCTTGCCCCACGCCCCGCCATGCAGGTCCACCACCAAAGGAAACGGCCCCGCGCCGCGCGGCTTGTAGAGGCGCAGCTTCAAACCGCGCTCGCCATGGCGCAAATATTCAATGTCTTCGGTTGTGAATTCGTAAGTGTTGGGCATCACGTTTCCTCCGGGGTTAAGTGACGTAACTATACAACGTTGCACCCGGTGCGTCCCGCGCGGAGTGTCACGCACGGCGTCACATGTTGAACCACCATCGCCATGTGTAGCAATGTGTCGCAATGTTGACTCTGCCGCGCGTGCCAGGTACAACTGCTCTGCAAATATCTGTTTTGTAGACCACTGGAGGCGATAAAGTGATACGCACTGCCGTTGTTACCCTGCTCACGCCGTTACTGGGGCTGCTCGCTATACCCGCCGCCTTCGCCCAAGGCAACTACCCCAATAAACCCATACGCTGGATCATCCCGTATGCACCCGGCGGCGGCACGGACGTGATCGCGCGACCTATCGCCATCAGACTCGGCGAAACGCTTGGACAGCCGATTGTGTATGAAAACCGCGGCGGCGGCGGCGGTTTGATCGCGGGTGAGTTCGTCGCCAGAGCCGCGCCCGACGGCTACACGTTGCTCGTGGGCTCCGGCAACACGCACACGTTTCCGACGCTGCTGTTCGGCAAGGTGCCGTACGATCCGGTCAAGGATTACGCGCCGATCACCAATTTCGTCGATGTGCCCAACATGCTGGTCGCGCATCCGTCGTTTCCGGCAAAGTCCGTGCAGGACATCATGGCCTACGGCAAAGCCAATCCCGGCAAAATCAGTTGGGCGTCATCGGGCAACGGCGCCGGCGGTCATCTGGCGCTGGTGTTGTTTGCGCAGCAGGCGGGCATCAAGGTGTTGCACGTGCCGTTCAAGGGCGCTGGCCCCGCGGTGGTGGCGATGCTGGGTGGTGAAACCGATTTGCTGTTCGCCAACACCGGCGTATTCCTGGGGCATGTCAACGCGGGCAAGCTGCGCGCCATCGCGGTGGCCGCGCCCACGCGTCTGGCTCTGTTTCCCAATTTGCCCACGCTTAGCGAATCTGGATTTCCCGGCTTTGCATCGAGCACTTACTACGGCCTGCTTGCGCCGGCGGGCACGCCCCGGCCCATCATCAACCGCTTGCACGGCGAAGTCGTCAAGATCATCAAATCACCCGAATCGGTGGAGCGGCTGGCCAGTGTCGGCGCAGTCATCGTGGCCAATACGCCCGAGCAATTTGCCGAGTCGAACAGGCTGGACGTAGCGAAGTGGGCCAAGGTGATCAAGGAACACGGCATCAAGCCGGATTGATCAACTCCACGCTACTCTACTTTGACGCCGGTCTCGGTGATGACTTTCGTCCAGCGCGCGATCTCGGCGCGGATGTAGGCGCCAAAAGCCTCGGGCGTGCCCGCGGCCATCTCGCCGCCCTCGCCGCTGAAACGTTCCTGCACGTCCGGTTGCGCGAGAATGCGCACAATGTCCGTGTTGGCGCGTGTGATGATTTCGCGCGGCGTGCCAGCCGGCATCATCACGCCGTACCACACCGACACTTCGTAGCCGGCGGCGCCATCTTCGGCAATGGTGCGCACATCGGGTAACGACTTGAATCGCCGCGCGCTCGAAACGCCCAGCGCTTTGAGTTTGCCGCTCTTGATGTGCGGCATCGCTGGAGGAATGCTGGTAAGCGAGATGGCAACCTGTCCGCCGATCAACTCAACCAGCGCAGGCCCCACACCCTTGTATGGCACATGCACCATGCGCACGCCCGTCATGCTGGTGAGCATCGCCGTGGCAAGATGCACTTGCCCGCCGGTACCGCCAGAGGCATACGTAATCGTGTCGGGCTTCGCGCGCGCCAATGCGACAAGCTCGCGCGTGCCCTTTGCCGGCAACGACGGATGCGCGATGAGAATCAGCGGCGTGGACAACACTTGCGTCACCGGCGCAAGGTCTTTCACCGGATCGTAAGCAAGCTTGGCATACAGTCCCGGCGCTATCGCCACGTTCCCCGTCTGCGCCAGCGCGATGGTGTAACCATCCGGCGGCGATTTGGCAAGCAACGCCAGCCCCGTCGTACCCGCGGCACCTGGACGATTATCGACCACCACTTGCACGCGCCAGACGTCGGTGAGCTTTTGCGCGATCAACCGCGAAATCAAATCCGTGCTTCCCCCCGGCGGCAGCGGGACGATCCATCGCACCGGCTTGGCAGGATAACTTTGCGGCCATGCCGTGCCCGGTGCCAGCAACGTCAGTGAAACCAGCGCAATCTTCAGTAGCAATTTCATTTGCCCCTCAGCACTGAATCGACGCCAGCGGAAACGGCGCAGGCCGTGCGCCCAGCCGCTCGGCGATAAACGCCTGCTGGCGGGCGCGAATTTCCGCCGCGCTCTCGCCTGGCGCGGGGTTAAACCGCTCGATCTCTTCGAGTATCGGCGGCGCGCGGTCATCCACCGGCACGCCATGCACCAAGGCCCATTTCTCGACCTGATGAATGAATTCCGGTGACACGCGCGGCGGCACCAGTGCGTTCATCGCGTCCGCCATCGCTTCCTGTAAAGTTACGAATTGCACGCCCGCCGCCTCGAATTGATCGAGGATTTCGTCGAGACAATCCCCGCCCAGCGGCGTGCCGTGTATCAACCAGATGTGAACAGGATCGCGTCCGTAGACCGCGCGCGCGTTGGCAGCGTGCAGACGCATTTCGTGCATGGCGGTTTCAACGAACGCGCGCCGCAGGAACTTCACCCCGTCGCTGTCGCCGGCTTTCAGCGTGCGCCAATAGGCCGCGAGAAATCTCGAATCGCGAAACCCCACGCTCACCGGCACCGGCGTGTAACCGTGTTGCGCGAGATAGGCGCTAACCGCCGCCTGCTTCTCGGCGGTGTCGCCCCACATGTCGTTGCAATAGCGAAAATAACGCTTGGGCGCGCGTGACGACCAACGCGCGATGATCTCCTCCGTGCGCTCGATGTCGCCGATGTAGGTGGCCGCATCCACCCAGTTGATGCTCGCGTGGTGATGCGTGTGATTGGCGACGTGATGCCCCAACTCGACCCAGTGATCGAACACACGCAACAGCTCCGGATCGTCCTCGGCCGGCGCCGTGTTCGAGAACGCATACACATCGGTTGCGCCGTGATGCTTCAGCGCCTGCGTCATCGAACGCGCGATGCCCAGCGAGCTGTAATTCCTCGGCACCGGCACGCCGCGCCACATCAACATGTCGTCCATGGTTATGGCGAGTTTTACCGGGCCGAGTGGCGAGATGGGCTTGGTGTCCATGGCATGTTCCGTGTGCATGATCAATCAGTGGGCAATCTATGCCAAGCGCGAAAGCAAGGCAAGTTGTTTGCTTTCGCGATATACAATACAGTGGTGTAAGGAGATCGGCACATGTCACCCACCAAACGCTTTCCCATGGTCTTGTCGATGTTACTCGCATGCCCGCTGGTTTCGCTGGCGCAGGCGCCCTACCCCACTAAACCGATACGCCTGATAACGCCTTTCGCGCCCGGCGGCAGCACCACCACGGTGGGGAGGGTCATCGGGCAAAAGCTGACTGAAAGCTGGGGCCAAAATGTCATTATCGACAATCGCCCCGGCGGCAACATGATTATCGGCACGGACGCACTGGCTAAGGCCGCGCCCGACGGCTACACGCTCATCCTCACCACCAACGCTCACGTCATCAATCCCAGCCTGTTCGCCAAGCTGCCGTACGACCCGATCAAGGACTTTGCCCCGGTGGGCAATATCTACAGCAGCGAGTTTGTGCTGGTGATCAACCCAGCGCTGCCCGCTAATAATTTACAGGAATTGATAGCGCTGGCGAAAGCCAAACCGGGACAACTCAATTACGCCACCACGGGCGCCGGAGGGTCGGGCCATCTGGCAAACGAAATGTTTGCGATGCTTGCCGGGATCAAAACGCAGCACATACCCTACAAGGGCGCGGGGCCCGCCATGGTCGATCTCATCGGCGGACAAATCCAGATGTTCATCAACAATCCGCTGACAGTGATCGGCCACATCAGGAACGGCAGAATGAAAGGCATCGCGGTTACCGGTGACGCCCGCATGCCAGCGTTGCCGCAGGTGCCGACGTTCACCGAAGCCGGCCTGCCGGGCATGGACGTGAAACCGTGGTTCTGCGTGCTCGCACCAGCGGGCACGCCCAAACCCATCGTCGCCAAACTATCCACCGAAATCGCAAGAATTATCGCCACTGCGGATGTGCAGGATTACCTCGCCAAACAAGGCATGGTGCCGTTCATCTCCACCCCCGAACAACTGGCCGCGCTGATGAAGACCGACATGGCGCGATGGGCCAAGTTCATCAAGAGCGCGAATATCAGGCTTGATAATTAGCTGACGCGGATCCTTGCGGCCTTCACCACCCAGCCCGCTCTGGAATACAGGATTATTCAGCAAAGATGACTACTTGGCCGTGTTTCCATCGACGACGCGATGAATAGTAGCGATAAGTTTGGCACCATCCATCCGCTTATAGGAACCATCATCCACTTTTACGATGAATGTGCAGAGACTGCCTTGCACTTGAAATTGAGTGCACAGCTGTCCGGATTCGTTAATCGATCATTGGCCTGTAAATTGTTTGCCCCTATCGACATTGAATCCTTGGACTGAGCCATCGGGAGCATAGTAGTTTTGGGTCTTCGCGTACAAGTGTGGGCGATTTTTGGTAAAAAATGTCGTAATTTGTCTATGAAAACAGTCGTGTACGAAGTGACCTGAAATCTGGCACGATTATGCGATGGCACAATCAACGAGAAGACAGCGGCGGTTATGGGATGCGTATACGTTCCCCGGCTTTCGTCCGCTACACACCTTGCGCGGCATTTTCGGCGAACCGAAAGCGCGCGTCATCACACTTGTTCGGCGCTCAAAAAAACAGCGTGCGGGGCCTGTGGGCGAATGCACCGGGGCTGGTACGACCGCGGCACGCGCCGGGTTCGGGATCTGTCCAGTGCCGACACCCACATCTATTTGGAGTTCGAGGTGCGGCGCGTGCAGTGCCGCGGTTGCGGCCAGGTGAAACGCGAACATCTGGCGTTCCTGGCCGACAATCCGTTTTATACCAAGCGCTTTGCTTTCTACGTGGGACGGCGATGCGTTAATGCCACGATCAAGGACGTTGCCCAGGAATTGCATCTGGACTGGCACGCGGTCAAGGAGCTCGACAAGCAATACATGCGCGCGCAACTGGCCAAGGCGGGAACGCCCGCGCCCAAGGCCATAGGCATCGACGAAATCTCGATCCGCAAGGGCCACACCTATCGTATCGTGGTGAGCGACCTGTTTCGCCGCCGCCCGATCTGGTTCGGAGGCGAAGACCGCACAGAGACGAGCATGGCGCTGTTTTATGAGTGGCTGGGAGAAAAGAAGACGCGCGACATTCGTCTGGCGGTGATGGACATGTGGAAGCCGTTTCGGAACGCCACCCGCGCGGCGGCGCCGCAGGCGGCCATCCTGTTCGACAAGTTTCACATCATGAAGCACTTGGGGGAGGCGCTCGACAAGATACGCAAGACCGAATACGCACGTCTTTCTGGAAGCGACCGGCGCTTCATCAAGGGGCAGAAATACACTTTGTTGTCCAACCGCGAGAACCTCACGCTGGAGGGCAAAAAGTCGCTCAAGCTCCTGCTGGCGGCCAACAAGCGGCTGAACACGGCCTATCTGCTGAAGGAATCCTTTGAGCAATTGTGGAGCTACCAAAGCGAGGCTTGGGCGCGGCGCTTCTTCGAGAACTGGCGCGCGAGCCTGAAGTGGCAGCGCCTTGCGCCTTACGAGAAGTTCGCAGAGATGATTGATCGTCATTGGGATGGCATCGCCGCCTACTGCAAGCCGGAGAACAAGGTGTCACTCGGATTCGTTGAAGGCTTGAACAACAAAATTCGCGTCATCCAACGCCGCGCATATGGGCTGCGCGATGAGGAATATTTGCGGCTGAAAATACTTACTTGCATGTTGCCAGTGTTCTAAAATGGCCCAAAATCACCCACACTCTTACGCGAAGACCCGTAGTTTTTAAATCGCATATTTCTGTCGTGCAACGTCGCTTCGACGGTTCGACCTACGATTAAGGCTTTGAGTTCAGCGCCAGATAAGGTCTGCTGGGCACAAGCCAATATTGGCAAACCTGCAACGATCAAAGCAACGATATGTCTCTTCATGTGTATCCCTTGTCGGATAGTTAATGAACAGTTTGATTATACGACGATAGTTTTTCTGCTAAAAACAGCACTGCTACCTTTACCTATCTTACTCGGTGTTGCCCGACTCATTCAAGTGACAGCCTTTCTGCTATGGGAAAGTTCTGCAACAGCACGCCACTGCCGTCCGCGATAGGGGGATGCCCATGCTGTTCCTCAATCCACCACCGCACCAGACGCCTTCACCACCACCGCCCACAGCGCAACTTCCTCACGTAGCCACTTGGTGGCTTCTTCCGAAGTGTAGCCAACTGGTTCGGCGCCGAGGTCGAGCAGGCGCTGCCGGGTGTCGGCGGAACGTGCGGCCCTGATCACCGTATCGGCGAGCTTGTTGACGATATCGCGCGAGGTGGCTGCGGGCGCATGCAGGCTGTAGGTGACGTTGACGATCATGTCCACACCCGACTCGCGCATCGTCGGCACTTGCGGCATGAGTACGGTGCGCGCGGCTGTGGTGGTGGCAAGCGGCCGCAGGCGCCCGGCCTTGATGAACTCAAGCGCCGCCGGAATATTGGCGATGGTCAATTCGATTTCGCCGCCGACCAGCGCCGTGAGCGACGGCGACGCCCCGCGATAAGGTACATGCGTCATGCTGGTCTTGGTGCGCAGCTTGAAAAGCTCGCCCGACAAATGCTGGGTGGTGCCGTTGCTGCCCGACGAAAAATTGAGCGTGCCGGGTTTTGCGCGCGCAAGCGCAATCAGCTCTTTCACGTTGCGCGCCGGCAGCGAGGGGTGCACCGTCAGCACGTTGGGTGTCGACGCAAAAACCGAAACGGCGGCGAGATCGCGCATGGTGTCGAAGCCAAGGTTCTTGTAGAGCGACATGTTGATCGCGACCGGTGGCGTGTTCATCAGCAGCGTGTAGCCGTCGGGCGGCGATTTGACGACGTAGTCCATCGCGATATTGGTGCCGGCCCCCGGACGGCTCTCGATGATCACCTGCTGCCCGAACGCTTCGATCATTTTCGGCGCGAGAATCCGCGCCATGATATCGATGCCGCCGCCGGGCGGGAAACCGGTCACCAGCCGCACTGGCTTCACCGGATAGTTTTGCGCCAGTGCGACATTCGCAGTTCCTGTCACGAATAGGGCGCAGAGCGCCGGCAAGGACAGGTGTGCGTTCATCACCGCCTCAGCCCGCCGGCATCTGCTCAAGCAGGCGGCCAAAGCCGGGGATGCGTTCGCCGCCGAGCTCGCGCGCCATCGCCCACACCGACGCCTGATTGGTGGTCACCACCGGCTTGTTGAACTCGCGTTCCCACGCGGCAATCGACGCCATGGTCGGGAAATTGCCGCCGGGCACCGCAAAGGCGTCGATGTCCGGCCGGTTGATGCGGGCGAAAGCGGCGTGCGCATTTTCCGGTCCGAGCTGGCCGATGGCGTACGATTCAGTCGCCGCAAAGCCTTCGAACGCGGCAATCTCGAGCCCATGCTTGTCAGCGAAATAGCGCCGCGCCAGCGCGTTGACTTCCTCCGAATACGGCGAGACGAGACCGATTCGGCGTGCGCCGAGCGCGCGCAGCGCGCGGCCCACCGCCTGCGCAGAGGTGATCGCCGGCACGCCGGCGGCGGCGCTCATGCGCCGCATGGTCACCTCGTCGTAATCGCCGGAAAACACACTCGCCGAGGTCTGGATCAATACCACCATTTCGACCCTGGCGGTGCCAAGGAGCCTCGCCTGATAGTCGATGTCGTCGTCGCGGCTCGGCACGAACGGCTGGCCCGGCGCGCTGCTCATCAGTCGCGCGTAATGCGCCTGATAGCCCGACGGCAAGCGCGAAAACTCGGTTTCGGCAGTGGTGTTGGTCGATGGGATGAGGACACCGAAATGGCGGGTCATAGTTGCGACTTTCCGTTGGGGGAACAGGGTGTGATGCTTCGTGCCGAAGTTTACGATGCTCCACTGCATGGTTTCAAGCTACGAGAGAATGTAGCTGTGACGCCGCGCCCGCTGCCGTGCGCGGTAAACAGGCTTGCACGCAGGTGAACAGTCCATGAGCGGCGGTCATTATGCCATTTGGTACGACACCGCCGATTCGAACTAGAATGACGAAATTCGCCATATGCAGGAGAAAGACATGAAAAAACAATTCACGCGCACCACCATCGCATTGGCGGCTATTGCGTTATGCACTGGCGTGGCCGCGCAAACCTATCCTGCCAAGGCTGTGCGCTGGATCGTGCCTTATCCGCCCGGCGGCAGTACCGACGTCATCGCCCGCACGATCGGGCAGAAGCTCGCCGAAGCCTGGAACATTCAGGTCATCATTGATAATCGTCCCGGCGCGAGCGGAATGATCGGCACCGATACCATTGCCAAGAGCGCTCCTGACGGTTACAGCGTGGTCAGTGTCGCCAGCAGCCACGTTTTGCATCCGAGTCTCTACCGCCAGGTGCCGTTCAATACCATCAATGACTTTACGCAGGTCGTCATGCTGGTGCGCTCGCCGAACCTGATCTGCGTCCATCCGTCGCTGCCGGTGCGCTCGATCCGAGAACTGCTTGCGCTGGCACGCGCCCGTCCCGGCACATTGGCATACGGCATCGGCGGACTCGGCAGTTCGAATCATCTGGGCGGAGAAATGTTCAAGTCGCTCGCAAAGATAGACATCATACCCATTCCCTACAAAGGCTCGGGGCCCGCCTTGATCGACGCAATTGGCGGTCAGATTCCGATGTTGATCCAGACCATCACGTCGGCGGGACCCACCGTCAAGGGCGGCAAGCTGCGGGCACTCGCCGTCACCAGCAAACAACGGTATGCGGGATTTGCCGACGTGCCGACGCTCGATGAATCCGGCTTTGCCGGATTCGATAGCTCGGAATGGTGGGGCCTGCTCGGCCCTGCCGGGATACCCAAGGATATCGTCGCAAAGTTAAACATCGAGATCGACCGGGTTATGAATCGCGGCGAAGTGCAAGCAAGATTCGCGGAGATCGGCACGAGTTACATCGGCGGCACGCCGGAGCAGGCTGGCGCGTTCTTCCGCTCCGAAATGGCCAAGTGGTCGAAGGTCGCACAAACCGCGGGATTGAAGCCGGAATAATCTTCCTGCCGTGATCGAGGCTTGTGGACAGCGCTATCAGATACTACCGCCCGTGAAAAACCGGCTTGCGCTTTTCCAGAAATGCCGTGGCGCTCTCACGAAAATCTTCCGTGAGATGTAAACCGTGCGGGCCAACCGCGTGGGCTTTTACGTCGAGTTCATGCAGCATGGAGCGTCGTGCCGCGACGACTGCTTGCACCGCCAGCGGTGGATTTTTAAGTATGCTTTGCGCGAGTTCTTCCGCCACTTTGACGTGTTCGCCCACCTCGCACAGGCGCGTCAGCAGGCCGTGTTTGGCGGATTCCTCCGCTGTCCAGGTGCGCCCGGTGAGGCACACATCAGTGGCGAACGCCCCCGCACCCGCGTTTGCCAGCATCATCCAGAATGATGTGCTGTCCAGACCGCGCGGCGTTTCGGTGACTTGAAACTTGGCGTCGCGCGCGGCCACCAGCAAATCCGCATACAGCGCGATGCGCACCGCGAGGCCGTACACGTAGCCATGCACCGCGGCGATCACCGGCTTATTATGGAACGAGCGAAAAAACGGTTCGCGAAAATTGCCGCCGCGCCCCGCCGGGCTGCCGAGCTTTTGCAGTTCTTCCTTGGCGCGCATCTGGCGCTGGCGCACGTCCGCGCCGCTGCAAAACGCGCGGCCGTTGCCGGAGATGATGCCCACGCGCGCATTGGCGTCATCGTTCAATCTATAAAGCGCATCGCAGAATGCCACGCCCACGTCGTCGGAAAACGCGTTGAGTTTCTCCGGGCGGTTCAACGTGATGTATGCGATGCCGCCTTCTTCCCTGTATTCAACCAGTGCCATTGGTGTTGCTCCCTTGTTTGATTGTTGTTCGCTCGTGTGCGTGGGTAATTGTAAACCCGCAGTCATTGCAAAGGGATTTTCGCCGCAGCGACCACTTTGCGTAATTTCACCATCTCTTCGCGCAAGTGCTCGGCGTATTCCTGCGGCGTGGTGGTAACCGCTTCCATGCCCATCGCGGCATAACGCTCGCGCATGTCGCTTGCGGCCAGCGCCTTGACCATGCCCGCGTTGAGCCGCGTGATCGCGTCGCGCGGCATGGCCGCGGGCGCCACAATGCCGTAGCGCGAATCGACCTCCACGCCTGCATAACCGGCCTCGGCGAATGTCGGCACTTCGGGCAGCGCCGGCGCCCTGCGTCTGCTGGCGGTGGCCAGCGCGCGCACCTTGCCGGCCTTGACTTGAGGAATGCCGGTGGACGCGGCTATGAACATCACATCGACGTGGCCGCCGATCACGTCGGTCATCGCCATCACCGCACCTTTGTACGGCACGTGCACCATCTTGATTCCGCCGGTGTACGAAAGCAGCTCCGCGGCCAGGTGCACGGAGCCGCCTACGCCCGTCGAGGCATACACCAGCCCTCCCGGCCTCGCGCGCGCCAGTGCGACAAACTCCTTTATCGAACGCGCCGGCACGACGAGATTCACCACGAACAATATATCGCTGGCGGCGATCGAACTCACCGCCGCGAAATCCTTGTTGGGATCGTACGGCAGCTTTGCGTAGGTGGCGGTGTTGATGGTGTACGTCGATGAGATCACCAGCAAGGTGTAGCCGTCGGGCGGCGCCTTGGCGACGTAGTCCGTGCCGATGATGGCGTTAGCGCCGGGGCGGAAATCGAGCACGAAGGGCTGGCCCCAAAACTCATGCAGCTTTTGCGCCAACGGTCGCGCGGCCGCGTCGTTGGGGCCGCCCGCGGTAAACGGCACGACAATGCGCACGGGTTTTACGGGATAGCCCTGCGCCACGACGGCGCCGCACGTCAGAGCGAACAAGGTGAACAGGGCGAGGGCCGCACCAAGTTGAACAGGTTTCATCAGTCGAGTCTCACGTTGGCCGTACGCACGACAGTGCGCCAGCGCTCCGCGTCTTCTTTCATGAATGCCGCCATCTGCGCGGGCGTGTGGCCCACCGGCTCCGCGCTCAATTCAGCCAGGCGCTTCGCCACATCGGGCAGCTTGAGCGCGTCCGCGATGGTGCTGCTCAGCTTGGCCGCCACGCGCGCGGGCGCCTTGGGCGGCGCCACCACGCCAAACCACGCAACCGCGACAAAGCCGGGATAGGTTTCCGCCATCGCCGGCACGTCCGGTAACGAGGCCACGCGCCGCTCGCTGCATATCGCCAGCGCTTTTAATCTGCCGGTGCGTACGTGTTGCAGCGACACGCCAAGATTGTCGAACATCAGGTTGACCTCGCCCGAAAGCAACGCCGCCAACGCGGGCGCAGTGCCCTTGTACGGCACATGCGTTGCTTTCAGCCCGCCCGCCGCCGACTTGAACATCTCGGTGGTGAGATGCGAGGTCGTGCCGCTGCCCTGTGATGAATAGATCAAGCGCTCGGGGTTGGCTCTCGCCCACACGATCAGTTCCCGCACATTGTTCGCCGGCAACTTGGGATGCACCAGCATCACATTGGGCACTGCGGCGATCACGGTGACCGGCACAAAGCGTGTTGGATCGAACGCCAGTTTGGGATAGAGGCTGGGGTTGATCACCAGCGGTGGCGGCGGCGCGGATAGCAGCGTGTAGCCGTCCGGCTCGGCGTTGTACACCATCTCCGCGCCGATGTTGCCGGCAGCGCCTGCGCGGTTGTCGACGATGACCGGCTGGCCCCAGTTTGCCGATAGCTTTTCGGCAACGATGCGCGGCAGCAGATCGGCGGTGCCGCCCGCGGGGAAAGGCACGATGATGCGGATGGCGCGCGCAGGGTACGTTTGAGCAACGTCCTGCGCATGCGCGTTGCCCGCGAGCGCGCAGACGCACGCGGCAAAAAGAAATCCGGTTCGTATCATCACCCCTCCATGGGCACGGCATTACTTTGCGGTTGATTTTACAGTTAAAATTCGCGGCAATACGAAGCTCCGACGCTCACCGCGAGCCTCGGCCCAAACGGAGTAGCCAGTGTCCAACGAGCAGCAAACCCGCGTCTGGCCCGCCGAGCGGCTCACCCGCGTGCCGTATTGGGTGTATCAGGACGAGGATATCTACCGGCGCGAGCAGGAGAAAATCTTTCGCGGCAACACCTGGAATTTTCTCGGCCTCGAAGCAGAGTTGCCGAACGCGGGTGATTTCAAGACCAACTTTCTCGGCAACATGCCGGTGGTGGTCACGCGTGACGAGCACGGCGAGCTGCGCGCGTTCGAGAATCGTTGCGCGCATCGCGGCGCACTGTTGTGCATCGCCCCACGCGGCAATGTGAAACGCATCACCTGCGTGTATCACAATTGGAGTTACGACCTTGCAGGGAATCTGAAGTCAGTGGCGTTTCGCGCGGGGCTTCAGGGCAAGGGCGGCATGCCCGATAGCGCGTGCCCGGAAAGCCAGTCGCCGCGCAAGCTGCGCGTGGCCACGCTCGCCGGTTTGATTTTCGGCTCGTTATCAGAGACAACACCGCCGCTCGAACAATATCTCGGCCTGCAGATCGTCACGCGCATCCGCCGCGTGATGCGTAAGCCGGTGAAGCTGCTGGGCGGCTACAGCCAGATGTTTCCGAACAACTGGAAGCTCTACCTCGATAACGTGAAGGACACGTATCACGCGAGCCTGCTGCATTTGTTTTTTGCCAAGTTCCGGTTGAACCGTTTGTCGCAGCAAGGCGGCGTGATCGTGGATGGCGACGGCGGCAATCATGTGAGCTTCACCATGATGAAGACCGACCAGCGCGACAACGCTTACGAAAACGCAGGTGTGCGCTCGGTGCAAGGCGGCTTGCGCCTGGAGTATCCGCAACTACTTGATTTTGTTGATGAAATTGGAGACGGCATCAGCCTGCAAATACTCGCGGTGTTTCCCAATTTTGTATTGCAGCAAATCATGAATTGCCTCGCGGTGCGCCAGGTGGTGCCCAAGGGGGTGGGCGAAACCGAATTGGTGTGGACGTGTTTCGGTTACCAGGACGACGACGCGAAGATGGACGAGCTGCGCCTGAAGCAATCCAATTTCATCGGGCCGGCGGGGTTTATTTCGATGGAAGATGGCGCCGCCACCAGCTTCGTGCAGCGCGGCGTGAAGGGGGGCGAGAACCACGCATCGGTGATCGAGATGGGCGGAGACCGCATCGGCTCGGATGAATCACGCGTCACCGAAACATCCGTGCGCGGCTTGTGGCAGGCGTATCGCGGCCATATGAATTTGTGAATCAAACACAAATGGATATCGAACTGCAACTTACGGTGGAAAACCTGCTCGCGCGCTACGTGCATGCCATCGACGACGACCACCTCGAAACATGGCCGGATTTTTTTGTCGAGCACGCGCGCTACCGCATCACCACCGCCGAGAATCATCAACGCGGGCTGCCGCTATCGCTGGTCTACGCCGATTCGCGCGCGATGTTGCGTGACCGCGTCAGCGCGCTGCGTCACGCCAACGTTTACGAGGCGCAGCGCTACCGCCACAACGTTTCAGCCGTGCTGGTTGAACGCATCGACGCGCACACCGCGCGCGCGGTATCGTCGTTTCAGGTGGTGCGCATCATGCACTCGGGCGAAACCATGCTGTTTGCCAGCGGCCGCTGCCTCGACCGCATACGCATCGCGGGCGAAGCCGGCCTCGCGCAATTTGAAGAGCGCGTCGTGGTGATCGACAGCCGGCGCGTCGATACCCTGATGGCGATTCCTTTATAAGCCTGCCACGCCCATGAAAAAACTTACTTCTTTACCCGCCGCGCTTGTGGTGGCAAGCGCTGTTGTGCAGGCGCAACCGGCGGCGAATTATCCTAATCGCCCGGTGCGCCTCATAGTGCATGTCGCGCCCGGCGGCGGCGTTGATCTCGCCGCGCGCACGCTGGCGCCGAAATTGTCCGAAGCCTTGGGCCAGCAAGTGGTGGTTGAAAACCGCGCGGGCGGCGGCGGCGTGATCGCGGTGGATGTCACGCTGGCGGCGCCCGCCGACGGCTACACCCTGTTCATGGGCTCGATCAGCACGCTGGTGATGGCACCCGCGACACTGGCCAAGGTGACCTACGATCCCCTGCGTGATTTTGCGCCGATTACGCTGATGTCCACCGTGCCCTACGCGCTGGTGAGCAATCCGTCGTTGCCGGTGCGCTCATTGGGCGATCTGGTGAAGCTCGCCAAAGCCCGCCCCGGCACGCTGGCCTATGGCTCGGCGGGGCATGCCACCGGCACACACCTCGCGGCGGAGTATTTTGCGACAACCGCGGGCATTCAATGGATACACGTGCCGTACAAAGGCTCCGGCCCGGCGATGGTGGACGTGATGTCGGGGCAGATACCGCTTAACTTCATTACCGCCTCCTCGGGGCAAGCGCAGGTGCTCGCGGGCAAGGCGCGCGGCCTGGCCATCGCCACCAAGACGCGTTCCACCACCATGCCGATGGTGCCGACCTTTATCGAACAAGGCTACGCCGGCTTCGAGGCGTCGGCATGGATGGGCATCGTCACGCGCACCGGCACGCCGGCGGCGATCACGCGCCGTTTGCACGCGGACATTGTGCGGCTGCTGCAAACCGCGGAGCTTCGCAACGCGCTCGAAAATCAAGGCAATACCGTCATCTCCAGCACACCCGAGGAATTCGAGCGCTACATCGCCGATGAAACGCGCAAGTGGCGGCAAGTCATCGCCAAGGCACGCATACGCATCGATTAATATAACGTAACCCATTGTTTTTAATATGTTTTTTAGATACACACTTGCATTGTTATTTTTCCTCCACGGCGCGGCGAACGCACAGGATGCATTCCCCTCCAAGCCGCCGCGCATGGTGGTGAACTTCCCCGCGGGCGGGCCGTCCGACGCGGTCGCGCGTCCGTTGGCACTGCGTCTCACGGAAATCTGGAATCAGCAGGTGGTGGTGGATTTTCGTGGCGGCGCGGCCGGCAACATCGGCGCGGATCACGTCGCCAAATCGCCGCCTGACGGCTACACGTTTCTGCTCATCAGCGGTTCGTTCTTTACCAATCCGGCGGTCACGCCCAATCTGCCGTTTGATGCGATCAGGGATTTTGCCCCGGTGACGCCGGTGGCATCGAGCGGCATTGTGCTGGTGACGAATCCCGCGTTGCCCGCGAAATCGGTGAAGGAACTCATCTCGCTCGCACGCGCGCATCCCGACAAACTGACTTTCGCGTCCTCGGGCACTGGCGGCTCCTTGCATCTCTTCGCCGAACTATTCAAGGTGCTGAGCAACACGCGCGCGCTGCATGTGCCGTACAAGGGCGCAGGCCCCGCGCTGATCGAAGTCGTCGGCGGGCAGGTGGACATGATGTTCATCGCGCTGCCGCCGACGCTGCCGCACATCAAAAACGGCCGGCTGCGCGCCTTGGGCATGGGCAACGCCAAACGCTCACCCGCTCTGCCAGACGTGCCGACCATCGCCGAACAAGGACTGGCCGGTTACGAAGTCAGCTCGCATTTCGGCATGCTCGCACCGGGCGGCACGCCGCGCGACATCGTGGCCAGGCTCAACGCCGCGGTAACACAGGCGCTGCAAAGCGCGTACGTGAAGGAGCGCTACGCCTCGTTCGGCACCGACGCGGTTTACTCCGCGCCCGAGGCCTACGCCGCGTTCATCAAGAGCGAAATCGCCAAGTGGGCTAGAGTTGTAAAGCAGGCCGGAATACGCAGCGAGTAATCAACGAGGAGCCAAACTTGAATAAAGTCAAAACCACCAGCGGCAAATTCACCCCGCCGCAATTCAGCGAAGTCATATTCAAGACCGCGCGCTTCGCGCAAATGAAAGACTGGTACGAAACCGTCACCGACGTGAAAGCCTTTTTCGTGCGCAACGACGCGACCAAAGCCAATTGGACCGGCGCATGGAACATCGCGTTCATCCGCATATTTTCCGATCATCCGTACACGCAGGTGCTGGGCCTGTTTGAAGTGCCCGCCGTCAGCGGCATGGCGGACAATCAAAAAGGCGAACCCGGCCTGCATCACATGCAATTAAGACACGCGAGCCTCGATCACCTCTTCAGCCGCTACGAAGCCCTGCGCGCGCAAGGCATCACACCGATGCGCTCATACAACCACGGGCCAGGCACGAGTTTTTATTATCATGATCCGGATGGCAACACAGTGGAGCTGTCCTCTGCCAACTTCATCAACGAAGACGACTACCTCGCGTACTTTCGCTCGGAGTCTTATGCGAAGAATATTTCCGGGATTGAGATTGATCCGGTCGAATATGTGGGGCGGTTTCGAGCGGGGGTGACGCAGGAGGAGTTGGTGAAGTTTTGAACTCTTGCTTCGGTAGTATGCGAAGCATGTAGGGCGCAATCGAAGCGCAGCGCATTGCGCCGTTCCACACATAACAAACCACCACACGCGCATCCTGCAGATTCGGGTTTGAATCCAATTCTCTGCAAATGCCAAAACCGTTCGGCGCAATGCCTTCGGCGATTGCGCCCTACAAACCGCGAACTAATCCACCTTTGCTCCTGCGGCCTTCACCACCGGCCCCCATTTCGCCAATTCATCACGTATGAATTTGTCGAAATCCTCTGGGGAATTCACCGCGGCCGCATCGATGCCCGCGCCGGCCATGCGATCCTTTACGTCCTGCAGGCCTAGCGCTTTGTTTACTTCGCTGTTGAGCTTGGCGACGATGGATTTTTGCATTCCGGCGGGTGCGAGCATGCCGTACCAGATGGTTGCCGACACTTGCGGAAAACCGGCTTCTTTCATCGTCGGCACGTCAGGGAACATCGCGAGCCGCGCGGGGCTGATCGCCGCCAGCACGCGTGTGCGGCCTGATTTGATGTGCGGCAGATGCGGCGCGATGGCGTCGAACGCGAATGCCACCTGGCCGCCCGCGACGTCTGTGGCCGCCGGACCACTGCCCTTGTACGGAATGTGACGGATGTTCGCGCCGGTCGCGCCCTTGAATAATTCACCGACGAGATGCGGCGCACCGCCGGAACCCGATGAACCAAATGCATAGCCGCCGGGTTTCGACTTCGCCAGCGCGATCACGTCCTTGATGGTTTTCACCGGCACTTGCACATTGGCGACGACGATCATCGGCATCGTTGCATACAACGCCACCGGCGAAAAATCCTTCACCGGATCGAACAATAATTTTTCATACACGTGCGGGCCGATGCCGTGCGTGGTGATCGAGCTTTGCAGCAAGGTGTGACCATCTGGCGTGGCGCGCGCCACGATCTCGGCGGCGATTTGTCCGCCGCCGCCACCGCGATTATCAACAACCACGGTTTGCGCCATCGACTCACCCAGCTTTTGCGCCATCACGCGTGCGACAAGATCAGCCGCGCCGCCCGGCGGCACGGTGACGATCAAGCGCACCGGGCGCGATGGGTAATTTTGTTGTGCGTGCACAAGCGTGCTCGCCGCACTCAGAGCAACAATCGTAACTATTTGTTTTAATTTACTATTTTTCACAATCCCATTCCTCGCGAATTCGTCGTTGGCGGCGCAAAGATATCACGCACGAGTGTGGCTATTGTGATTATCACAATCGTTTTTCTCACCTCGCGCGGTGGTAGGATTCTTCCACAACTTCACGTGGATACACATCATGCTTGCAAGCGCAATTGCCGTAGCCGCAGTGTCCGGCCCCATCGTCGAAACCACCACCGGCAGCGTGCGCGGCGCAACACTCGACGGCGTGCACGGCTTCAAGGGCATCCCCTACGGCGCGAACACCGGCGGCAAAAATCGCTGGCTGCCGCCGCAGCCTGTGCAGCCATGGTCGGGTGTGCGCGATGCACTCGAGTACGGCCCGCGCGCGCCACAAAACGAACGCCCATCGAAAGAACCGCACCTCGCGTGGATACGCGACACGCGCGCCTACAGTGAAGACTGTCTCGTGCTCAATGTGTTTACGCCCGGCGTGAATGACAACCGCAAGCGCCCGGTGCTGGTCTACATTCACGGCGGCGGCTTTGTCAGCGGCGCCGGCAGCGCGCCGGGCCTCGACGGCCACAATTTCGCGCGGCGTGGCGACGTGGTGCTGGTGACGCTGAATCACCGGCTGAATCTCTTCGGCCACTTGTCTCTCACCGACTGTAAAGACGCACGCTATGCGGATGCGGGCAACGCCGGCATGCTCGATGTGATTCAAGCGCTGCAGTGGGTGCGCGACAACATTGCGCAATTCGGCGGCGACGCTGGCAATGTCAGCATCTCCGGCCAATCGGGCGGCGCGTCGAAAGTAGCGGTGATGATGACGATGCCCGCCGCGCGCGGGCTGTTTCACAAGGCCATCATTCAAAGCGCGTCATCGCTGCTGCGCATGGCGACCCCCGAAGCCGCCGCGCGCAACACGCATCACTTGCTGGCGGCGCTCGACATCGCGCCCGGTAATATCGATGCGCTGCTCGATGCGCCCGCCGCAACGCTGTTGCAGGCGATGCCCAAGGCGATTGCCGCGGCGGGACGCGTCGATAACTATCGCCCCGTAGTCGATGATCGTTCGTTGAAATCGCATCCGTTCGACCCGGCCGCGCCCGCGATCTCGGCGGATATTCCGCTGATGATCGGCTCGTGCGAAGACGAGATGACGTTTCCGTATTCGCAGGCGATGCAGAATTTTTCCTACGACGAGCCGCAGGCACTGGCGCGCATCCAGGATTTTGTTGGCGTCGATGACGCCAAGGCGCGCGACTTGTTGAGCCTGTATCGTTCGCCGCGTCCGCATGCGACGCCGGGCGATCTGTGGGTGGCGATCAGCACCGATCATCAGTATCGCCGCAACGTGATACGCGCCTCGGAGTTGAAGTCAGCGCAAGGCCGCGCGCCGTCGTGGCATTATCTGTTCACCTGGAAAACGCCGGTGTTAAACGGCCTGCTCAAATCGCCGCACACCGTTTGCATTCCGTTTTCGTTCGGCAACGTCGATATCGCTTCGGGCATGCTCGGCACGGGCGAGGAACGTCACGCGCTGCAAGACAAGATGATGGGGGCGTGGCATGCGTTCATGCGCGGCGGCGACCCAAATCACGCCGGCCTGCCGCAATGGAAACCCTATGATGCAAGCGAACGCCCGACAATGATCTTCGACAATCAATGCCGCCTTGCGAACGACCCGGCAAGTGCGGAGCGCATCGCCATCAGCGCGTGCCCAGCATACCGCGCGGACGGCAGCAGGCACACATGATTCGATCGACGCCAACGTGCCTTGCCGCGCTTCTGGCTGCACTTCCGGCCACACTAACGCCAGTCGCTGCCCAGGCGCAAACCGCGTACCCCAACCGCACCATCAGGGTCGTTGTGCCGTTTGCGGCGGGCGGGCCGACGGATGCCGCAATGCGCATTGTCGCGCCACGCTTTTCCGAATACCTCGGCCAACAGATTGTTATCGAAAATCGCGGTGGCGCGGGCGGCGCCACCGGCACGGAGCTGGTGGCGAAATCCACGCCCGACGGCTATACCCTGGTCCACGGCTCCATCGGTGGACTGGCGGTGTCGCCCACACTGAACCCGAAGCTCGGTTACAACACGCTGCGCGATCTGGCGCCAATTTCGCAGACGGTGAACGTGGCCTACATCGTTACGCTGCATCCGTCGGTGCCGGCAAAGTCGATCAAGGAATTGCTCGCGCTCGCCAAGGCGCGCCCCGGCAAGCTGAATTACGGCACGGGCGGCGCTGGCACCGGGCCGCATCTTGCGGGCGAGCTGCTCAATATGATGGCCGGTGTCAGCATTGTTCATGTGCCCTACAAAGGCACCGCGCCCGCACTAACGGCGCTGCTGTCGGGCGAGGTGGATATCACGTTTGATAACCTGCTGATCGTGCTGCCGCAAATCAAGGCGGGCCGCGTGCGCCCGATCGCGGCCACCGGCGACACGCGCTCGAAGCTGATGCCTGATTTGCCCACGATCGCCGAAAGCGGCTTGCCCGGTTTTAGCGCAACCGGCTGGTACGGTCTGCTCGCGCCGGCCGCAACGCCAAAAGAAATTGTCGCCCGGCTCAACGCGGAATTCACCCGCGCCCTGCGCTCGCCGGATGTCAGCGAGCGCTTGAATAGCACCGCCGCCGAACCCGCGCCCGGCACGCCGGAGCAGTTTGCCACTTTCATACGTAGCGAGACTGATAAGTGGGCGAAGGTGGTGCGGGCAACGAATATGAAGGCGGAGTGAGCGCGTTAATGCAACTCCGACCCGCCAGTCACCGTAGTCCGGTGCATCAGCCGCGGCAGTAACGCGGGGTAGTCGAACGTGGCCTTGTGCTGTGTCGAGCAATCGTCCCACATCACCAGGTCGTGCCGGCGCCAGTTGTGCAGATAGGTGAATTCGGGCTTGACGCAATGTGCGGCAAGTTCCGCGATCAGGCCGCGGCTTTCGTCTTCGGGCAGGCCCACGATGCGCGCGGTGTAGCCTTCGGTGACATAAAGGCACTTGCGGCCATTCACCGGATGCACGCGCACCAAGGGGTGTACCACTTCCTGATCCGCCTTGACCGTCGAGTAGATGTCTTTTTTGACGCCCCCGCCACCGGTCTTGGCGAGGTGTTGCTCGAAGCTTTGCACGGCCTGTAGTCCTTCAAGCTGTTTTTTCATCGACTGGGGCAACGCATCGTAAGCGGCCGATACGCTGGCGAAGTTGGTGTCGCCCAGCGTGCGGCCGTTTTGCGCCGGCACCTCAAGCGCGCGCAGCGCGGAGATCGCATGCGGCTTTGCGAGATAGGCGCCATCGGTGTGCCATAAACTGCCTGCGTCGTAGCTGCCGACAGGCTTGCCGTCTCTAACGATATTGGAGACGACGAAAATCTCGGGGTGAGCAACTTGCGGCTGGCTGGCCAGTTTCAGTTTGCGCAACTCGCCGAAGCGCGCGGTAAAGCGGATTTGATCCTCATCACTCAGCGCCTGGCCGCGAAAGTAGATCACCTCGTGCTGGTAAAACGCCGCGCGAATCCGCGCGAACGTTGCGTCGTCCAGCGGCTGCGTCAGATCGGCGCCGGTAATTTCAGCGCCAAGTGCTGATCCGCTGGGTTTGACTTGAATGGTCATTTGATTTCCTTTCCGTTTTGGATCGTGCTGGAGAATCGTGACGTTAACCCGATATATAGCGGCGAGCGCCGTGGCGTGTCAATCGGGGCAGGCACTGCATCAGCACGGCAGGACAACCGCAGCGGCCTCGTACGGCAAATCGAGTGGTAAAGTTGTATTATGACTGGAGAGGAATCCAATATGGAAATCATCAAACTCCATCCCGAAATCGGCGCTGAGATACGCGGCGTGAGCATGGCCGATGTCGCCAACGACGACGGCATCTACAAGGTCGTGCGCGCGGCGTTCGAGGAATATTCCGTTCTGCTGTTTCGCAAGCAGGTGATCCGCGACGATACGCAGGTTGCGTTTTCGGCAAAATTCGGCCCGCTGGAGACAGCGAAGGCCGCCTCGCTCGGCGAAGGCACGCCGTTTTCGATACTCACCAATGTTGATCCGGCCAGCGGCAATCTGGTGCCGCCCGATCACAAGGAATCATTGCGCGCGAAGGCCAATCAACTGTGGCACACCGACAGTTCGTTTCGCGAGTTGCCGGCGCTCGCCTCGGTGCTGTCGGCGCGCACCATCCCAGGCGGCGGCGGCGAAACCGAATTCGTTTCGCAGCGTGCTTCGTGGAACCGCTTGCCCGAAGCCATGCGAGAGAAGTTGAGCAACACTTATGCGTGGCACAACTACGCGCACTCGCGCGGCAAGGTGGCGCCCCATCTCGCCTCGCAACGCGAAAAAGACACGCTGCCGCCCGCGTGCTGGCGCATGCGCTGGCGCAACCCGGTGAACGGCCGCGACGCGCTCTACATCGCCTCGCACACCTGCGCCATCGAAGGCATGGCCGATGCCGAGGCGCTGAAACTGATCGACGAACTCACCGCCATTTCCACCGCGCCCGGCCACAGTTACGTGCACGTGTGGCAAGCCGGCGACGTGATCATGTGGGACAACCGCGCCACCATGCATCGCGGCCGTCCGTGGCCGCTGAACAAGGCGCGGCACATGGTGCGTACCACGATTTCGGTGACGGAGAATGATGGCGTGGCCGAGATGCGGCCACCACGACTTGCGGCGTAAGTGGCACGAAGAACAATGTATTTAATGCGGGCACGGTCTGCGCAAAAAAACTTTTAATAACAATAACTTATAGAGTATTGCAATAGGACTG
Organism: Bordetella parapertussis; assembly: GCA_945901405.1. Taxonomy (GTDB): domain Bacteria; phylum Pseudomonadota; class Gammaproteobacteria; order Burkholderiales; family SG8-41; genus CAMDLH01. Next base: position 25,163 of record CAMDLH010000056.1, read on the forward strand.
CATGTTGCGTAGAATAGCGCGTTATACATTGTTTTACTAGGTGCAGTATGCTCAAAACCATCACCAAAGTCGGCAACTCGCAAGGCCTTATTTTTGACACCGCGTTGTGCGAACTGACCGGCATCAAGGCTGGCGATCAGGTCAACATTACCGTGCATGACGGCGGCGCGATGGTTATTACGCCTATCCGTTCGACCATTTCCCCAAATGCCGCGGCCGCGAGCGCCAAAGAACTGATTCAACGCAACTCCGAATTGTTCAAGCGCCTTGCCTGAACAACCGTTCGTCCATATTGATGTAGCGTCCGTCCTCGCGATCCACCAAGAAGTGCTGGCCGCGCACGGCGGCGGTGCAGGCTTGCGAGACCGCGCTTTGCTCGAATCGGCCATCGCCGCACCACAGGCTTCTTACGGCGGCGCGCCACTGATTAGCGACCCGCTCGAAGTCGCCGCCGCGTACCTGTTTTATTTGTGCAGGAACCATCCATTTGTTGACGGCAACAAGCGCACGGCACTCGCATCATGCCTGGTATTTCTGCAAACCAACCAGTTGCTTCCGGAGCCAGACCTGCCAGCCCGTAATATCAACGAGTGGGAAGCGCTGGTGCTGGATGTTGCAAGTTCCCGGCTTGATCGCGAAACCACGGCATCCCGCCTGAAAACGCTGCTGGGAAGCGCAGCCAGTCGTTAGTACGCGCACTCGTGCCATCCACGCCTCCCGCACTGCACCTTCTAACAACCGTCTTCGGCCACCCGCAATTTCGCGGCGCGCAGGAAGATATCGTGACGCATGTCGCCGGCGGCGGCGACGCGCTGGTGCTGATGCCCACCGGCGGCGGCAAGTCGCTGTGTTATCAATTGCCCGCATTGCTGCGCGAGGGCACGGCGATTGTGGTGTCGCCATTGATCGCGCTGATGCAGGATCAGGTCGCCGCGTTAAAACAAGTCGGCGTGTCCGCGGCGCTGCTTAACTCCACGCTCGATGGCCAGCAGGTCAATGCGGTGGAGCGCGCGCTGCGCGCGGGCGAGCTTGATCTGCTTTACGTCGCACCTGAGCGGCTGATGATGCCGCGCATGCTTGATCTCATCACGGAGAACAAGATCGCGCTTTTCGCCATCGACGAAGCGCATTGCGTGTCGCAATGGGGGCACGACTTTCGTCCTGAGTATCTGCAACTCTCCGTGCTGCACGAGCGTTATCCCGGCATACCGCGCATCGCGCTCACCGCCACCGCCGATCCGCAAACGCGGCAGGAAATCATCACGCGCCTGGCACTCGATGAAGCACGTGTGTTCATCTCGAGCTTTGACCGGCCCAACATCCGCTACACCATCGTCGACAAGGATGACACGCGCCGCCAGTTGCTCAATTTCATCCGCGACGATCACGATGGCGACGCCGGCATCGTTTACTGTCTGTCGCGCAAGAAAGTTGACGAAACCGCCGCGTGGCTCGCGCGCGAAGGCGTGAGCGCACTCCCTTACCATGCGGGCATGGACAGCGCGGCGCGCGGCGCGAATCAGGCGCGATTTCAGCGCGAAGACGGCATCGTCATCGTCGCCACCATCGCCTTCGGCATGGGCATCGACAAGCCCGACGTGCGTTATGTCGCGCACCTTGATCTGCCGAAAAGCATCGAGGCCTACTACCAGGAAACCGGCCGCGCCGGGCGCGATGGCGAACCCGCCGACGCGTGGATGGCCTACGGTCTGGGCGACGTGGTGCAACAGCGGCGCATGATCGACGAATCCGAAGGCGGCGAAGCCCACAAGCGCGTATCGATCGCGAAACTCGACGCCCTGCTTGGCTTGTGCGAAACCGCGAGTTGCCGCCGCGTGCGATTGCTCGATTATTTTGGCGAGGCCAGCACACCGTGCGGCAACTGCGACACCTGCATCGAACCGCCGCAAACCTTCGACGCCACCGACGCCGCGCGCAAGGCGCTCTCATGCATCTATCGCACCGGCCAGCGCTTCGGCGCCGCGCACCTGATCGACGTGTTACGGGGAAAAACCACCGACCGCACCACGCAATGGGGCCACGACAAGCTAGGCGTGTTCGGTGTAGGCGCCGATCTCGACGAAGCCGCATGGCGCAACGTGTTCAGGCAACTGGTGGCGATGGGCTACGCGCGCCCCGACCACGAGGCATACGGCGCGTTAAAACTCGACGAAACCAGCCGCCCCGTGTTGAAAGGCGAAACCAAAGTCGAGATGCGCCGCGCATTGGCCCACACCGGCAAACGCACGACCCGCCGCGCGAAAACCGGCGGCAAACCGATGGCTACAGTCGGCCCAGCCGATGCCAGCTTACTGGCGAAATTAAAGTCCTGGCGCGTCGAAGAAGCACGCCAGCAGTCAGTGCCCGCGTTCGTGATCTTGCACGACAGCACCCTCGCCGCCATCGCCGCCGCAAGACCGCAAAGCACAACCGAGCTGGGAGGCATCAGCGGCATTGGGCAGAAAAAGCTAGAGCGATATGGCGCGGCGTTGCTGGGGTTGGTGCGAGAGTAATTTACACCGCATGAATCATCCCGCGTTTTGCGGGTTGTCACCTGCGTTTGGCGCAATGCCTTCGGCGATTGCGCCCTACGATTTTCGGGGTACCGTTAGAAAGAAACTCAATGCACGCATTCGCTCGGGCGTGGAAAGAAAATCCCCCTGTGAGCCGCCGAGCAGCGCAGCCGCGCCGGGAGGGGGTCGGCGAGGACTGTCTGAGTCCTCGCGGGGGTATCGCGAGGGCGAGTTCCGCAGCCGCCCGACGTGGCGAGCAGCGCAGGGTAGCCCGAAGGGCCGGCGAACCGGGGGCCGCCTTCTTTTGGTTACTTTTCTTGGCGGTTCAAGAAAAGTGACCAGCCGCCGGGCTGCCCCCGGCGAACTTGGGGTTGACGTTCAACATACGTCGCATGCAACCTTCACATACGGCGCAATAGGAATTGCGCCCTACAGACCTTGCACCAATGCGCTTCGCTTCGATTGCACCCTACACATCACATCTTATGTCAGTTACGTGTCTGCATCCTCAAGAGATTCTTGCGCGGCTTTCGCAACTGAATCTCTCTTGCCAAGAAATGCAAATACAATGAACCAAATGCCGGCGATAAGAAACGCGATACCAACCCAAAACGTAAAATGTGTGGCAGCACTAATCAGAATTCCTCCAGCTGCCACGGACGCAATTCCACTCAGCAGGAAATAAATACGGGACCACCGCACGGCAGACGTCGAGAAAGAAAACTGCCCGCCCATATTAGCTATACCCCAACCCCATAACCTCCCGCACATCCCTCAACGTCTCCTGCGCCAGCTTCCTCGCCTTCTCACAACCATCCGCGATGATGCTGCGCACCAGCGTGGGATCTTCGATATAGCGCTGCGCGCGCTCGCGCATGGGGTGTTGTTCGGCGATCACGGCGTCGATCACCGGTTGTTTGCATTCTAGGCAACCGATGCCCGCGCTTTTGCAGCCTTGCTGCACCCACTGTCGTTTTTGCTCATCCGAGTACACCAGATGCAATTGCCACACCGGGCATTTTTCCGGGTTACCAGGATCGGTGCGTTTTACGCGCGCGGGATCAGTGGGCATGGTGCGGATTTTCTTGCTGACGCTATCGGCGTCTTCGCGCAGCGAGATTGTGTTGTTGTACGACTTGGACATTTTTTGCCCGTCCAGCCCCGGCATCTTCGGCGATTCGGTGAGCAGCGCCTGCGGTTCGTTGAGGATCACTTTACCGCCGCCCTCAATGTAGCCGAATAATCTTTCGCGGTCACCGAGCGAGAGATTTTGCGTTTCGTTGAGCAGCGCACGCGCGGCGGCGAGCGCCTCGACGTCGCCTTTCTCGAGGTAATTGGTGCGATGCTGCCGGTAGATTTTCGCGCGGCGCGCGCCGAGTTTCTTGATCGCGGCCTCGGCTTTTTGCTCGAAGCCTGGCTCGCGGCCGAACACGTGGTTGAAACGCCGCGCGATCTCGCGCGTGATTTCGATGTGCGGCACTTGATCCTCGCCCACCGGCACGCGGTTGGCGCGATAGATGAGAATATCCGCGCTTTGCAGCAGCGGATAGCCGAGAAAACCATACGTGGTGAGGTCTTTCTCGCTGAGTTTCTCCTGCTGATCCTTGTAGGTCGGCACGCGTTCGAGCCAGCTCAATGGCGTGATCATCGACAGCAAGAGATGCAATTCGGCATGCTCGGGCACGCGCGATTGAATGAACAGCGTCGCCTGCGCCGGATCAACGCCGGTGGCGAGCCAGTCGATCACCATGTCCCACACGTGTTCCTCGATCGTGCCGGGGTTGTCGTAATGCGTGGTGAGTGCGTGCCAGTCGGCGACGAAAAAGTAACACTCGTATTCGTGCTGCAGGCGTATCCAGTTCTTGAGCACGCCGTGGTAATGACCGAGATGCAGCGCGCCGGTTGGGCGCATGCCTGAAAGTACGCGATTGGCGAACATGATTTTTTAGCTTGAAAGCACTACAAGTAAAAGGGAAATGGTGGCAGGTGCAATACCGAGCACATCCGCGATGAGCGACACCGACAGGCTGACCAGCGGCCACATCACGTAATTCAGCACGCCGGCGAACAACAGCACGATCAGAATGATAAAACCGTAAGGCTCGATGCGCGAAAATTTATACGCCAGCCGATGCGGCAGCAGGCTGACCATGATGCGCCCGCCATCAAGCGGCGGCAGCGGCAACAGATTGAGCACCATAAAAATCACATTGACGATGAGGCCCGCCGCGCCCATCAGTGCAAGCGGCTGCGCGAACGCCGCGCCCTGAAAAGCAAATGCGAGCTTTATCATCAGCGCCCAGAATATCGCCATGACGAGGTTGCTGCCCGGCCCCGCCGCCGCCACCCACAACATGTCGCGCTTGGGGTGGCGCAAGTTGGCAAAATTCACCGGCACCGGTTTCGCCCAGCCGAAGATGATGCCGCCGCCGAATAATTTCGATAGAACGAGCAGCCCCAGCGGCAGCAGTATGGTGCCCACGGGATCAATGTGCCGCAGCGGATTAAGGCTCACGCGCCCCGCCGCGTATGCCGTCATGTCGCCAAAATATTTTGCGACATAACCATGCGCGGCTTCGTGCAGCGTGATCGCAAAGATCACCGGCAGCGCGTAGATCGCCAACTTTTGAATGATGTTGAGTTCCATGAATTGCGATATCGATGTGTTATGTAAGTAATTGTTTTTATTGAACATTTACTGCATGACTCAATCGCCATGCATGTAGCCGCCGCAGCGCATTCACGCAGTGTACCGCAATTGCCAAACGACGCATTTAGCTCAATCCTCGATCCTGCATTTCAAACGCCGAACAACGCCGTGCTGCCGCGCCCCACACGGGTGATTTCCGGCGCAGGCCCGGTGAGATTCACGATGGTGGTCGGCTCGATGCCGCACGAACCCGCGTCGAGTATCAGATCGACTTGATGTTCGAGCCGCTGGCGAATTTCTTCCGGGTCGTTCAGCGGCGCGTCATCGCCGGGCAAAATCAGCGTTGACGACAACAGCGGCTCGCGCAACTCGCCGAGCAGCGCGAGTACCACGGGATGATCGGGCACGCGGATGCCGATGGTGCGCCGGCTCGGATGCTGCAATCTCTTGGGCACTTCGCGGCTCGCTTCGAGAATAAATGCGTAACAACCCGGTGTGGCCGCCTTCAACAATCGATACTGCCTGTTGTCGACGCGCGCATAAGTCGCGATCTCCGACAAGTCGCGGCACACTAGCGCAAAATGATGACGCGCATCAACCTGGCGAATAGTGCGCATACGCTCCATCGCCGCCTTGTCGCCAATGTGGCAACCCAGCGCGTAACACGAATCCGTCGGATAGACAATTATGCCGCCCGCGCGCACGATCTCCACCGCCTGGCGGATGAGCCGCGTCTGCGGGTTTACGGGGTGGATGGTGAAGTACTGGGACATGAAAATCAGTGTTGAGTTTTGAGTGTTTAGTGTTGAGTTAACTGCGATCCGCGACATGCCGCTTGGCACTCAACACTCAACACTAAACACTCATCACTCAAAACTCTCCCCAAACCGGCGTTAACCCATGCGGCAAATCCGGCAGCCGCCCCAGATCAAGATAACTCTCTCCTGGTCCGTGAAAATCCGATCCCGCCGATGCGTGCAGGCCAAAGCGCTGTGCGTAACGCGCCCATGTTCCGTACTCGTCAGCGGTGTGGCTGCCGGTGACGACTTCGATGCCCGTGCCACCGAGATCGCGAAAATCGCCGAGCATTTTTTCACGTTGCGCATTGTTCAGTTTGTAACGGCCCGGATGCGCGATCACCGCCACGCCGCCCGCCGCGCGTATCCAGCTCACTGCCTGCGGCAGTGTCGTCCATTGATGTTCGACGTAACCCGGCTTGCCTTCGGTGAGATAGCGCTTGAATGCCGCGTGCGTGTCGGCAACGTAACCGTGCTCGACCAGGTAGCGCGCAAAATGCGTGCGGCTCAACAGATCGGGATTGATAGCGTAGCCGCGCGCGCCCGCAAGCGCACCCTTGATACCCACGCGCTCCAGATCGGCGGCTATACGTTCCGCGCGCGCGCTGCGGCCCCTGCGCACCGCACGCAAGCCGTCGACCAGATCGGCTTGCGTATCATTGATGTTCAAGCCAACGATGTGCAGCGTCTCATGCAGCCAGCTCACGGAGATTTCAACGCCTGCGATGAACATCATGCCGTGCGCTTGGGCCTCTGCGCGTGCGATGGGTAAAGCGCTCAACTCGTCGTGATCGGTGAGCGCGTACATGGTCACGCCCTGCGCGGCCGCGCGCGCGGTGACAGCGGCGGGCGACAGCAAGCCGTCGGAGTGCGTCGAATGGCTGTGCAGATCAACTGTAAGCATATGCGAAAAATATCAATAAAAACAAATACATACAAAACATAAGCGCGGCATGATAGCAGAAAGGCGAAAGCCGCGCGTGCATCATCTGTAAGTTATCGCTGCCCGAAACTGACCAATGCAGCGAACACCAATGAAACTTCAAATGAAACTTGCACACTGGATTGCAGCCGTGATGTTCATGCACACAGACATCGCCGGCGCCGCGCAATGTACCGCGCAAAGCGGCGAGCGCCGCGTCGCTCTGCTGGAACTCTATACGTCCGAAGGTTGCGACAGTTGTCCGCCGGCCGATCGCTGGTTGAGCGCCCTTCCCGCGCGCGGCTACACGCCGGATAAAGTGGTGGCGCTCGCCTATCACGTCGATTACTGGAACTACATCGGCTGGCCCGATCCGTTTTCGCAAGCGCGGTTTTCCGAGCGCCAGCGTTTCGTCAACGCGCGCATCCGCTCGCGCACGGTCTACACGCCGCAACTCATGCTCGACGGCAAGGACTACCGTCGCGGTTTCTCGCGCGACGAACTCAATGGCCAAGTAACCACGATCAACGCGATGAAACCATCTGCGAACATCCGGCTTGCGGCTACTGCTGCCGTGCCGTCGCTGGATATCACCGGCACCGTCAGCCTCGCCGATTCAAAACGCAGCGCGCACACTTTCGTGGCGCTCTACGAAAACAAACTCGCCAACCAGGTCACCGCCGGAGAGAACAAAGGCAAACGCCTCGAACATGATTTTGTAGTGCGCGAACTCGCAGGCCCCCTGGCGCTGGATGCCGTGGGCAAATTCACCCACCAGTTCAAGATAGATAAACGCTGGAAGACGAAGGATATTTCAGTCGCGGCGTTCGTGCAGGATGCCTCGACGGGCGAAGTGTTGCAGGCGCTGGCGTTGCCGTGGTGCGGTTAGCGCCGCGAGACCATCAACCTTTCTGATGCAAGCGGCTTTGCGCCGGCACGTGCTGCGCGAGAAACTCCATTTGATCCGTGAGGATGCGCCGGTTGGTCAGGATCAAATACTCCGCGCGGTTCGGCACGTACGGCAGATACACCAGTTCCATGTTGGCGCCCTCGGGCGTGCGGTCACTCTTACGCTCGTTGCAGCCGCGGCATGCGGTCACCACGTTCATCCAAGTGTCCTTGCCGCCCTTGGAAAACGGCTTGATGTGGTCGCGCGTGAGCTTGGCGATGGGCAGCAGTTCCGCGCAATACGCGCAGATCTGCCGGTCGCGGTGAAACAGCTCGCGGTTATTCAGCGGCGGCACCTGGTTGAACGACTTCATCGCCATCGCCTTGCCCTTGATCGCGATGATGCTCGCCGAGGTGATCGACGAGCGCTCGCCGGTCATGCGATTCATGCCGCCGTGCACGGTGAACGCGTTTGCCCCCAGCGCCCACGCCACTTGATCCTTGGAGTAGTAGTAGCAGGCGTGCTGCCACGTAATCCAGCGGTGCGGCACGCCGTGCGTATCCAGCGTCAACACCAGCGGATGAGTGCTGCGCGGCACCCGGTCGTCGTAGTTTGATTGAGCCAAGTCCGGCACGGTGATTCCTCTTACTGCCCTTGTTTTGCGTTAATGCCGCACAATTTAACAGATTTATGAATTTTTGGAAGAATTCCGCCTTTATTCAGCGGGTGCGATTCAAACTGAGGTGGAGTAATCTAGCAGCCTACCCACCACTTTATGAGGAGGATGTCATGGGAATGAGTGACGAAACCTTGTTGAACCGTTTGAACGGGCATCCTGAACTGCGGAGCCGGGTGGAATCGATGTTGCTG
>CAMDLH010000057.1 GCA_945901405.1 Bordetella parapertussis
GCGGCATCGAGATCGCGCCGCGTGTCGCCGATCACCGGCACGCCGGCGAGATCGGTATTGAATCGCCGCGCGATGTCTTCAAACATGCCGGTCTTGGGTTTGCGGCAGCGGCAATCCGCCTCCGGCGTGTGCGGACAATAAAAAATCGCATCCACGCGTCCGCCGATGTGGCCTAACGCACGGTGCATCTTGTCGTGTATCGCGTTCAGTGTCGCCATGTCGTAGAGGCCGCGCCCCACGCCCGACTGGTTGGTGGCGATCACCACATGAAAGCCCGATTGATTGAGCCGCGCGATGGCTTCGAGGCTGCCCGGAATCGGCTCCCACTCTTGCGGCCGCTTGATATACGCGTCGCTGTCGTGATTGATCACGCCGTCGCGGTCAAGGACGATTAACTTCATGCGATCAGCTTCATCGCGCGAGTTTGGAAATATCCGCGACGTGAGTCATCGCGCTGCCCAGTTTCATCAACAACAGTAACCTGTTGTTTCTTAAAGAAACATCTTCCGCGTTCACCATCACTTTGTCGAAGAACGCATCTACTGGCGCTTTCAACGCGGCGAGTGCGGTCAATGACTCGGCGAATTTCTCGGCGGCGAGATTTTTTTCCGCGATAGCGTCCACCCGCACGAACGCGGCGTGCAGATTGCGTTCTTCTTGTTCCACGAGTTTGCTCTCGGCAAACACGCCGCCGCTCGGTGGAGGAGACTTTTGCAGAATGTTGCGGATGCGTTTATTGGCGGCAGCAAGGCTCTCGGCCTCAGGCAGCGCCAGGAACGCGCGCACCGCATCGAGCTGCTTGATCACCAGCGACACGCGCGCCGGACGCATGCTGAGCACCGCATCGACTTCCAGCGTGCTGTAGCCACGTTCCTTGAGATAACCCGCGAGGCGGTCGTAGATAAAAGTTTCAAGCTCGGCGGATGCTTTGGCGGGCGCATTGGCGTGACCTGCGAACGCTGCCTTCACCAAGGCATTCAACGCCAGCGGCTGCGCGCACTCGATCAGAATACGAATCACACCCAGCGCCGCGCGGCGCAGGCCGAACGGGTCTTTCTCGCCGGTGGGTATCTGCCCGATGCCGAACAACCCAGCCATGGTATCGAGTTTGTCGGCAAGCGACACCGCGATCGACACCGCGTGTTGCGGCAATGCATCGCCGGCAAAGCGCGGGCGGTAATGCGCCTCTATCGCATCCGCCACCGCTTGCGGCTCGCCATCGTGCAGCGCGTAGTAGCGGCCCATGATGCCCTGCAGCTCGGGAAACTCGCCGACCATGCCAGTGGTGAGATCGGCCTTGGCGAGCCACGCCGCGCGCTCGGCCAGCGCGGCATCGGCGCCGCCCATGCGTGCCAGTCGCGCAATTTCACCCGCCAGCAGTTGAATGCGCTCGACGCGCTCGAGTTGCGTGCCGAGTTTGTTGTGATAAACCACGCTGCCCAGTTGCGGCACGCGCGTTTCCAGACGCGCCTTGCGATCCTGATCGTAAAAAAACCGCGCATCCGCCAGCCGCGGCCGCACCACGCGGCGATTGCCGTCGATGATGTTTTTCGGGTCGGCCACCTGCATATTGCTCACCACTAAAAACTTCTCGGTCAGTTTTCCAGCGGCGTCGAACAGCGGAAAGTAACGCTGGTTGGTGCGCATGGTGAGAATCAAACACTCCTGCGGCACCGCGAGGAATTCCGGCTCGAAGCTCGCGACATAGACCACCGGCCATTCCACCAGTGCGGTCACTTCGTCGAGCAGCGTTTCGTAATCACCCAGCGAACCTTTCAGTTCGGCGGCCTTGGCCTTGAGCTGCTCATCGATCCCGGCGCGGCGCGTGTCGAAATTCGCGACGACCTTGCCGTCGTCCTTGAGCCGCGCTGCGTATTCATCCGCGTGTTTGAGTTCGATGTCGCTATTGCCCAAAAAGCGATGGCCATGCGTAACCCGGCCCGCCTTCAAGCCCAGCACGGAAACATCAATGACCTCGGCGCCATGCAAAGCAATCAGCCCATGCACCGGGCGCACGAAATGCACAGTGGTGTTGCTGTTTGCCAACTGATAACTCATCACCTTGGGGATGGGCAGTTTCGCGATGGAGTCTTCCAGCGCCTGTTGCAGTCCGGCGGCCAGCGTGACCCCCGGCATGGTCTGGCTTAGATAAACGAATTCGTTGCCGCCTTCGGCTTTTCGTTCGAGTTGACTGACTGACGCGCCGTCTTTTTCCAGTCGTTTGGCGAGCGCGGTGGTTGGATTGCCCGCCGCGTCGAACGCGACCTTGGCCGGCATCAGCTTTTTGCTTTCGAGTTTGTCTTCGGCCTTGGCGGATACATTCGGTATCAACATCGCCAGCCGGCGCGGTGTGGCGAACACTTGCGCCTTGGCATCCGCGTTTATCAGCCGCGACTTACTTAGCGCGCCCATCACGCCATCGGCGAACGCCTCGCTCAAGCGCTTCAATGCTTTCGGCGGCAATTCCTCGGTAAACAATTCAATCAGCAGCGGCGCGCTCACGATCTCCTCCCTGCGCGCGCAGCCATGACCTCTTCAATTTCCTCTTTTAAAACAAAGGCTTGCACAGCCTCGTCGCTGGCGCGCTCAAAACCACGCGCCTTGCGCGAGTTGTAGTAGGCGGTGGCGGCCAGCTTCGCCAGCGTGCGCACACGACCGATGTAGGCCGCGCGTTCGGTGACGGAAATCGCGCCGCGCGCATCGAGCAGATTAAAGCTGTGCGAACACTTCATCACCATTTCGTAGCCGGGCAGCGCCAGGCCAAGTTCGAACAGGCGCTTCGCCTCGAATTCGTAGTTGCCGAATTGCTGCAACAGCAGTTCAACATTGGCGTGCTCGAAGTTATAGGTGGATTGCTCGACTTCGTTCTGGTGATACACGTCGCGATAGGTGATGCCCGGCGCCCATTTGAGATCAAATACGCTTTCGACCCCTTGCAGATACATCGCAAGGCGTTCAAGGCCGTAAGTGATCTCGCCCATGATGGGCTTGCAAGGGATGCCGCCGACTTCCTGAAAATAGGTGAACTGCGTGACCTCCATGCCGTTTAACCACACTTCCCAACCCAGACCCCACGCGCCCAGCGTGGGCGACTCCCAGTCGTCCTCGACAAAACGGATGTCGTGTTCGAGCGGGTTGATGCCGATTTCCCTGAGCGAGCCAAGATACAAATCGAGAATATTCGCGGGCGAGGGTTTGAGCACCACCTGATACTGATAGTAGTGTTGCAAGCGATTCGGGTTTTCGCCGTAGCGGCCATCCTTGGGGCGGCGCGAGGGCTGCACGTAGGCCGCCTTCCAAGGCTCGGGGCCGATGGCGCGCAAGAATGTCGCGGTGTGAAAGGTACCCGCGCCGACTTCCATGTCGTACGGCTGCAACAGCGCGCAGTGGTGGCGATCCCAATAATGATTGAGCGCCAGTATCAGTTGTTGAAAGGTTTGCATTGGGAAGGCTTGTGTAAGCGCGTAATTTTACAGGTTTTCCCATTCGGCCCTATGAAATCACGGCGCAAAAAAAGGGGCCTGTCGTGGTCACAGGCCCCTTCGATGCGCGCCGGAAGAAGCTACTTCGCGGCCTTTGCCGCCGCCAGCTCGCGCTCGAGTTGCTCGATGCGCTGCTGCATGGTTGCAAGCCTGCCATTCAGCGCGCCGACATTGAAGAATGTTTCGTTGGCCGCCGGCGCGGACAATCTGCCGGCGTAACCGAGCCACGATGAATCGTAGACCTTCACGTTCTTGAAGCCGAGTTGACTCAGTACCGTGGCGGTCTCGGCCGCGCGCACGCCACTCTGGCAATAAACGATGGTTTCCTTTTCCGGGTCGAGTCCGGCGTAGAGTTTTCTCAGTTCCTCCGCCGCCTTGAGCGACATGCCGGCGTTGTCCGTGACCTGCTTGCGCGAGAGCTTGGCCGCGGTATAGGGATCAACCCAATTCTGCTCGTAGGGAATATTCACCGCGCCGGGGATATGCCCGCCGCGTATCGCGCGAATATCGTTGCCGGAGAATTCACCCGCGGTGCGCGCATCGACAATCTGCACGCCGGGGCGCTTGACGGCATCGGCCACCTGCTCGGTGGTGACGCCGACACGGGGGTTGGGCGTCAGTTTCAACGCCACCGGCGCGAGCTTGCTGGCCTGGGTGCTCACCGTCTGCCCGGCGGCGCGCCAGCCATCGATGCCGTCGTGATAAACGTAGGCCTGCCTGCCGCCAAAGTATTGCATGGTGTACAGGCCGAAGTACGCGAACGCGTCGCCGCGCGTCGAATAAACAATGACTTCCTTCGCGGGATCAATCCCGCCCGCACCCAGAATTTTTTCGACCTGTTCAGTCGGCAAATAATCCTCGGTGTTGGCGTTGCGCAGCACCGCGCCCGCGAAGCCGATATTCACCGCGCCCGGAATGTGCCCCTTGGCGTAATCACCCGCCGCGCGAATATCCCACACGATGGCGCCGCGCTTTTGCGCCTCCACGACAAACGCGGCATCCACGATCGCGCCCGCGGCCCATACTGGAGCGCTTGCTAAAAATATCAATAAAAACATATACTTATAAATTCTCGCTCTCCTTGTGATTTGAATTCAAAAAATTTGCCTCACTGCTTCTGGCGCGACATCGGCACGCCCAGCAGCATTATGCCCGCGATCAATAAAAACGCGTAATTGCCCCAGCGCACGTACGGCGTCACGCCTTCGAACCCGGGCACGGCATATGAGATGGTCACGCGCTCGTACTCGGGCGCGGCAGCTTTGACGATGCCGCGCTCATCGATCACGGCGGTGACACCGGTGTTGGTGGCGCGCAGCATGTAGCGGCCCGTTTCCAGCGCGCGCATCTGCGAAATCTGCAAATGCTGGCGCGGCGCAATCGAGCGGCCGAACCACGCCACGTTGCTGGCGTTCACCAGCATCGTCGCCCGCGGCAACTGGCGGATGATTTCTTCGCCGAACACGTCTTCGTAGCAGATGTTGACCGCCACGCGCTGGCCGGCGAGATTGAGCGGCTGCTGTTCAATCGAGCCGCGCGCGAAATCCTGCAACGGTATCGACAACACACCGACGATCCAGCCCAGCACCGGGCGCACGGGAATAAATTCACCAAACGGCACCAGGTGGCTCTTGCGATATACCTGCGGCGCGGCACTGCCCAGTGAAATCACGCTGTTGTAGTAGGCGCCGGATGGCAATTGCTCGGGCACGCCGATCAGAATATCACCCTTGTTCTTGCGCGCATGCACCGCAAGATCATTCAGATAATCAGCCGGCACGCGGTCGAGGAACAACGGCAGCGCCGTTTCGGGCAGCACGATAAGCTGCGCCGAGCTTGCCGTCACCATTTTGCGATAGGTGTTGAGTGTTGCGACCAGTGCTTCCTGGCTCCACTTGATGTCCTGCGGTATATTGCCTTGCAGCAGATCGACCGTGGTGGAGACGCCGGTGGGTTTGGTCCACGCGATTTGTTTCAGGCCAAAGCCCGCGAGCCACAGCGCAACGACGCCCGCCAGCACGATTGGCGCTCGCTGCCGGTGCAAGAGAGCCAACGCCAGTGCGCCCGCGCTGAGCGCCACCGCCAACGACACACCGAACACGCCGGCGATGGGCGCAAAACCCGCGAGCGGGCTGCCGGGCGCCTGCGAATAACCCACCGAAAGCCATGGAAAGCCGGTGAAAATCCAGCAGCGCACCCATTCGATCAACGCCCATGCCGCGGGCGCGGCCAATAACAACTTGATCGCCGTTGAGCCTGGCACACGCGCGGCCACGTAACCCGTCACCGCCGGAAACAGCGCGAGAAACGCGCAGAATAAAAACGTGGCGATGGCCGCCAGCGGCATCGGCATCGCGCCGAAGGTGGCGAGGCTCACGTAGATCCACGACACGCCCGCGAGAAAATACCCCAGTCCGAAACCGTAGCCGGTTAAAAACGCCGCGCGCGGTGTCCCCGCCTCGGCCCAGCGCTTGAACAAGAACGCCAGCGCCAATACGACTATGATGGAAAATCCAATGGGTTCAAACGCGGCGACGCAAATCGCGCCCAGCGGTATCGCCAACAGCATTGAAATGAACGAAGTGCGCCGCGCCGGATCGCGGCTGGCCGGCGCTGGCATCAAACTTTTTTCTTGATGACCTGCAACAGATGCAGCCGGCGGCTATCGGCGCGCAGCACGCGCACCGAGAAATCATCAAAACTCACCTGCTCGCCGCGCTTGGGCATGCGGCCAAAGCGCGACAGCACCAGGCCGCCAACGGTGTCGAATTCCTCGTTCGAGTAACTCGTGCTAAATGCTTGATTAAAATCAGCTATTTCGGTGAGCGCCTTGACGCGGTACTGGCCGCCCTTTTCCGGAATAATGTTGTCCTCGGTCTCGTCGAAATCGTATTCGTCCTCGATGTCGCCGACTATTTGCTCAAGCACGTCTTCGATCGTCACCAGGCCCGCGACGCCGCCGTACTCATCAACCACGATGGCGATGTGATTGCGATTCTTGCGAAATTCCTTGAGCAAAATATTGAGCGGCTTCGCTTCGGGGATGAACACCGCCGGGCGCAGCATTTCGCGCACATTGAATTCCTCCTCGCCCGCGTAGTAGCGCAGCAGGTCCTTCGCGAGCAGGATGCCGATCACGTTATCCTTGTTCTCGCCAATCACTGGAAAACGCGAGTGCGCGGTCTGGATCACCGTCGGAATGAACTGATCGGGCGACTCGCTGATGTTGATCACATCCATCTGCGCGCGCGGCACCATGATGTCGCGCGCCTGCATTTCCGACACCTGCAACACGCCCTCGATCATCGCCAGCGCATCGGCGTCGAGCAGATCGCGCTCGTGCGCGGAATGCAGCAGCGCGATCAACTGCTCGCGATCCTCCGGCTCGCGCATGAGGAATGCGGAGATGCGTTCTAGTACCGAAGGTTTGTTTACCGGGTCACTGGGCATGAATAATCAATAGGGATCGGCGTAACCAAGTTTGGCCAGGATGCGAGTCTCCAAACGTTCCATCACCCGCGCATCCCTGACTTTTTCATGATCATAGCTCTGCAAGTGTAGCAGGCCGTGCACGGTGAGGTGGGCGTAGTGCGCGGCGGCGGTTTTACCCTGCGCGCGCGCCTCGGCGGCCACCACCGGCGCGCACAACACGAGGTCAGCAATCAATATTTCTTCGCGCACGGGCGCGGAGCCAGTATCTCCCCTCTCCCTCTGGGAGAGGGGTCGGGGGTGAGGGAAACGCCGGTGTGCGGCGTTCACGAGCGGCTGCGTTTCGTTCAATACAAACGTGAGCACGTTGGTGGCGTAGTCGCGTTGGCGATAGGTGTGATTCAATTTTTTGCCTTCGGTGCGCCCGACGATACGTATGGCGACGCGCGCGTCTTGCGTGAGTGCTGCACGCGCCCATTTGCGAAACTGCGCGCGCGTTGGCAGGCCGCGTGTGGCAAGAGCGTACTGAATGGCGAGATTTAACTTGGGCGCGGCAAGCGAACAGTCACTGCTCATTGCTTCTCGCCGGCGGCCTGACGCGCAGTGCGGCTCTCATACGCATTCACTATGCGCTGCACCAGCGGATGACGCACCACGTCCTCGGCGCCGAAGTAGGTGAACGCGATGCCGCGCACGCGCTTTAAAATCTCGTGTGCGTCGATGAGGCCGCTTTTCTGGCCCTTGGCAAGATCGATCTGCGTCACGTCACCGGTGACCACCACGCGGCTGCCGAAACCGATGCGCGTGAGGAACATTTTCATTTGTTCGGGGGTGGTATTTTGCGCTTCGTCGAGTATCACGAAGGCGTGATTCAGCGTGCGCCCGCGCATGAACGCCAGCGGTGCGACTTCAATCGCGCCGCGCTCGAAGGCTTTCGCCACTTTGTCGTAGCCCATCAAGTCGTAGAGCGCGTCATACAGCGGACGCAGGTACGGATCGACTTTTTGCGCCATGTCGCCGGGCAAAAAACCCAGCCGCTCGCCGGCCTCGACCGCGGGGCGCACCAGCACCAGGCGTTTCACCGCGTCGCGCTCGAGCGCATCCACCGCGCACGCCACCGCGAGATAGGTTTTGCCGGTGCCGGCGGGGCCGATGCCGAAAGTGATGTCGTGCGCCTGAATTTTTTGCAGATACTCGATCTGGTGCGGGGTGCGGCCCTGCAAATCCTGGCGGCGCGTGATGAGCACGGGGCCGGAGCCATCGACCGGCCGGCCTCGCCTTGGATTGGCGGCTTCGATCAGATCGAGTTGCACCTCTTCGAGCGCCAGGCTCCTATCGGCTTTTTCGTAGAACGCTTTCAACACATGGGCGGCGGCGCGCGTCTTGTCGGTGGCGCCGCTCAAGGTGAAGTGTTCGCCGCGCCGCGCGATGGCGACTTCAAGCGCGGTTTCGATCTGGCGCAGGTTTTCGTCGAGCGAGCCGCACAGATTGGCGAGCCGCTGATTGTTGACGGGGGTAAAACTGACTTCGAGATGTGAGGGTTTCAAATGGTGTTTTTAGAGTCAGGCGAGCGCGCCGCGCAAGGTGTGCGAGCGCGCTTCGGTGATGGTGACGTTGATAAAGCTGCCGATCAAATCGGCAGTGCCGGCAAAATTGACCACGCGGTTGTTGTCGGTGCGGCCCATGAGTTCGGCTTCACTTTTGCGCGAGAGGCCTTCGACCAGCACGCGCTGCGAAGTGCCTTCCATCGCGCGACTGATGGCGAAGGCTTCGGCATCGTTCACGCGTTGCAGCCGTTGCAGCCGCGCAAGTTTTTCGTCCTGTGGCGTGTCGTCGGCGTAACCGGCGGCGGGCGTGCCGGGGCGCGGGCTGTAGACAAAACTATAGCTCGCGTCGAACTTGATGTCGTCGATCAAGCGCATCGTCGCCTCAAAATCGACCGCGCTCTCGCCGGGGAACCCGACAATAAAATCCGAGGAAATCGAAATATCGGACCGCCGCTCGCGCAGCCGGCGCACGATGGATTTGTATTCAAGCACGGTATAGCCGCGCTTCATCGCCGCCAGCACGCGATCAGAGCCGCACTGCACCGGCAAATGCACATGACTCACCAGCGCGGGGATACTCGCATAAGCATCGATCAGGCGCGGCGTGAATTCCTTGGGGTGCGAGGTGGTGTAACGCAAGCGCTCGATGCCGGGAATCTCGGCGACGTATTCGAGCAACAGCGCGAAATCCGCCGTCTCTCCATCGGCAACCGGCGCACGATAGGCATTGACGTTCTGCCCCAGCAGCGTGACCTCCTTCACCCCTTGCAGTGCAAGCTCGGTGACCTCCGTTAGCACATCATCGAACGGCCGCGACACTTCTTCGCCACGCGTATACGGCACCACGCAGAACGTGCAGTACTTGCTGCACCCTTCCATGATCGACACGAACGCGGTCACGCCCTCGACCCGCGCCGGCGGCAGGTGATCGAATTTTTCAACCTCGGGGAACGAAATATCCACCTGCGGCTTGCCGCTGGCGCGCCGCGCCTCCATCAACTGCGGCAAACGATGCAGCGTCTGCGGGCCAAACACAAAATCGACATACGGCGCGCGCGTGACAATCGCCGCACCTTCCTGGCTCGCCACGCAACCGCCAACGCCAATTAACACGTTTGGATTGGCACGCTTGAAATGCTTCACGCGGCCCAAGTCGTGAAACACTTTCTCCTGCGCCTTCTCACGCACCGAGCAGGTGTTGAACAAAATCACATCGGCCTCGGCCGGATCAGTCGTCGCCGTCATGCCGTGCGAGGCATGCAGCACGTCCGCCATCTTGTCCGAGTCATACTCGTTCATCTGGCAGCCGAAGGTTTTTATGTAGACTTTGCCGGGCACAATCAAATTATTCGTAAGTTATTGATAATAAATGATATTTTGTAAGGCGCGCATTCAAGCGCTTGCACCTGAACGGCGCATTCTAAGGCGTTGATTTTACGCTATTACCGCTCGTTGTTGATTCACACGACAATTGAGACACTTGTCGCTGTTGAAGGAGAAACCCATGCTGAACACGCAACAACTCGAACAATTTCGCCGTGATGGCGTCGCGCTGGTTGAAAACATCGCCGATGAGGCGAAACTCGCGGCGATGCGCGCGGCACTCGCCGAACTTGTCGAGCAATCAAAGGCGGTTACACAGCACAACGAAATTTACGATCTCGAACCGGATCACAGTGCAGCGCACCCGCGCCTGCGCCGCGTGAAGCATCCGCATCGGCGTCATCCGGTATTCCATGACTTCCCGCGCAACGAGCCTCTGCTCGGCATCCTTAAACAACTGCTGGGGCCCGACGTGCGCATGCACAGCTCCAAGCTCAACGTCAAATCCAACGACGGCGGCGCAGGCGTCGAGTGGCATCAGGACTGGGCGTTTCATCCGCACACCAACCGCAGCCTGATCACCGTCGGCCTCATGCTCGAAGATTGCAGCATGGAAAACGGCCCTATGCTGGTGATCCCCGGCACGCACCAAGGCCCGGTCTACGACCACAACGCCAACGGACGATTCTGCGGCGCCATCGACCCCGGCAACGGGCCGCTCGATTACGCAAGCGCGGTCGCGTGCACCGGCAAGGCAGGCGCGATCTCCATCCACCACGCCTTCTCCGTGCACGGCTCGGCCAAGAACACCTCACAACTGCCACGCCCGCTGCTGCTCTACGAATTCATGTCGGCAGACAACTGGCCGCTGATGGGGGTAAAAGACCTCGCTGAATACGATGCCAAGATGGTCTGCGGGCGGACCACTTATTCGCCGCGGCTTGAAGCCGTGCCGGTGCGCCTGCCGCTGCCCGAGGCGCTTAATCTTGGGTCTATTTATGAGAATCAGGCGCAGTTGAGGCGGCGGTATTTTGCGCGCGACGAGACAAAGTAAAGCGATAAAAATCTGTTCTAATACAAGTACTTCTGAAACCCCACAAACACGTTGCTGATCTGCTGCGGTTCGCCCAGCCCGGCTACCGCGTCGGAGATTGCGTTGTACCTCAGCCTGAGCAGCGGCGAGAGCTTTTCGTGATCCAGTTCTTCCACGCCTACCTGCACATAATGTGACAGCACGAAGTCGAGGAAGGCTTCCTGCTTGTCGTTGAAGCGATTGTGAATTTCACCCCTGGCTTTGGCGGCTCTTGCCTCGCGGGTAATGGGCGGCATGGCAAACGCGACATAGGCCAGTACATCGAACAAGTCGCTGTTTTCGGCATCGATGATCTTTTGCATTGCGGCCATCTGATCTTTGCCGAATCCCTTTTCGGCGAGCCTGGATAGCAGTGCCTTGCGCGTATCGGGCACGCTCCATAGTGCGCGCAACTCGTCCTCGTCTTTGAAAAACTCCGGCAGCGTGCCGAACAAGGCTTCGAGGAACTGCGCTGCGGACATGGGCTTGCCATCCGGCCCCCAGAACGTGGTGGCCATGATGTGCTGGATGTTGCGCTCCTTGCCGTCGGCGAGTTTTACTTTCGCCTTTTTCTTGCACGCGCACGGGCGCTGGCCGCATACCGGGCATGGCTCCTTCGCGCACTCGCAGAGCTGTTGGCCGCAGACGATGCAAGGCGGCGGGGGTTGCCTGATACACACACAGGGATTGTGATTGCATCTTTCGCACAATTCAGGCTCAACCGGCTCGCCGTCCCACTCCGGGTCGCTGAAATGGTGGTGCGCCTTCACGAAGTCGTAAATCGTGAAGTAGTCCTTGCCGTCATAGAGCCGCGTGCCGCGCCCGATGATCTGTTTGAATTCGATCATCGAATTGATCGGGCGCATGAGCACGATGTTGCGGATATTGCGCGCGTCCACGCCGGTCGAGAGCTTTTGCGATGTGGTGAGGATGGTGGGGATGGTTTTTTCGTTGTCCTGAAAGTCGCGCAGCCATTTCTCGCCCAGCGCGCCGTCGTTGGCGGTAACCCGGTGGCAATAGTCCGGGCTGGCGCCGGTCTTGATCTGATTGATGAGATCGCGCACCGCCAGGGCATGAACCTGCGTGGCACAGAACACCAAGGTCTTTTCGCGCTGGTCGATCTGCGACATGAAAATTTCCACCCGCTTTTTTTCGCGCTCCTTGATTTCGATGATGCGGTTGAAGTCTTTTTCTTCGTAGCGTTTGCCAGCCTCGATCTCGCCTTCGACCAGCGTGTCATCGGCGGTATAGACGTAATCATCCAGCGTGGTGGCGATCTGCCGCACGCGGAACGGCGTCAGGAAGCCATCGTTGATGCCTTCCTTGAGCGAGTAGATATAGACCGGATCGCCGAAATAGGCGTAGGTATCGACGTTATCCCTAGCGCTTGGGCGTAGCGGTCAGACCAAGCTGCACGGCGGGGGCGAAGTATTCGAGGATGCCGCGCCAGTTGCTCTCATCGTTGGCGCCGCCGCGATGGCACTCGTCGATGACGATGAAGTCGAAAAAGTCCGGCGGATAGTCGCCGCAGTAAGGTGAAGGCTTGCCATCAGCATTGTCAACTGAGGGCAGCCCGCTCATGAAGGTCTGGAAGATGGTGAAGAACAGACTGCCGTTCGTGGGCACGCGGCCTTTTTTGCGGATATCCTCCGGGGCGATGCGCACCAGCGCATCTTCGGGAAACGAAGAAAAGGCGTTGTAGGCTTGATTGGCGAGTATGTTGCGGTCGGCGAGGAACAGAATGCGTGGACGGCGTGTGGCCTCGCGACTCAGGTTCCAGCGGCTGTGGAACAGCTTCCATGCAATCTGGAAGGCGATAAAGGTTTTGCCGGTGCCGGTGGCGAGCGTCAACAGAATGCGTGAACAATTTTCGGCTGTGGCCTGCATCACCCGCTCGACTGCGATGTCCTGATAGTAACGGCTTGGGTGCGAGCCGCCCTTGTCCTCGAACGGCACGGCGGCGAAGCGGTCGCGCCAAGCGTTCGCTGCGGCGAAGGTCATCGCCCACAGTTCGTCGGGCGTGGGATAGGCAGCTATTTCGCCTTCGCGCCCCGTTTGCATGTCGATGCCGTAGATGTTCTGCCCGTTGGTGGCGTAAGCGAAGCGCACAGCCAGCTTGGTGGCGTAGTTCTTGGCTTGCCCCACGCCCTCGGTCAGCGCCTCATCCCATGCTTTCGCCTCTACGTCGGCGAGCTTGGTATTGCGATATTCCAGAACGTAATCCGCTATCAGCGGCTTGCCGCGGCGCCGGTGGCCTTCGATGCGGCCGGGCGCAATCTGATATTCACGCCGGATGCGGCTGCCCTCGACCACGCCCCAGCACGCCGCCTTGAGGGCGGGGTCGATATGCTCGGCGCGGGTTTCGGCTTCGTTCACTTCAGGATCCCAGTGACAGCATGTTCATGATCAGGCGGATCATTGTCTCTTTTTGCGCCGGGTCGGACTCTGCCACCAACAGGGCAAGCGCCGCAAGACCGATGTCGTTGATTACCGGCTGTCCGCTGTCATCGAGCAGCCGGCCATTGCGATTCAGAAAATCCACAAACAAAAACGCACCGCTGCGCTTGTTGCCATCGGACAGCGGGTGGTTCTTGATGACGAAATAGAGCAAATGTGCCGCTTTCGCCTCCACGCTCGGATAAGCCGGCTCGCCGAACACGGTCTGATCCAGATTGCCCAGCGGGGCAGCCAGACCATCCCCGCGCTCCTGCGCAAAAAGCGCCGTTGCTTCACCACGCGCGATCAAATCGGCCTTCAGCCGGGCCAGTGCTGCGCGCGCCTCGTGGAGCGTGGGTAGTGTTCCGCCGGCAGCCGTTGGCGGGTCGGTCAGCAGCCCCTCGTCGTAGCGTTGCAGCAGCAGGAAGGTCTGCGCGTAGCGGGTAACGATATCCACCAGCCCGCGTCCGGTATCGGCCAGCAGTTCGGGGCTTTGCGCGGCCTTTTTCACCAGTTGCAATGCCGCTTCCAGTTCGCGAGCGTTGGCCTCCAGCCGCTGTCGGTTGAGGGTGTAGCCCTGGGTCAGATGCTAGCGCAGGAGGCCGGTGGCCCACTGGCGGAAGCGGGTGCCTTGCTGGGATTTCACCCGGTAGCCGACCGAGATGATGACCTCGAGGTTGTAAAACCTGACGGGCTTGTCCGAGCCGGCAATGTGCAAATTTTGCACATTGCTTTTTTCATCCAGCTCTCCCTCGGCAAACACATTGCGCAAGTGCTTGGTAACGACCGAGCGCTCCCGTCCGAAAAGCTGGCCCATCTGCTCTTGCCGCAACCACACCGTGTCCTTTTCCAGCCGGACTTACACCATGCCGTTTTCGGCCTGATAGATGGTGATGTCAGTCATAAACGGCTGCCTCCATTGCGAATTACCCGTTGCCCATTGTCAGTTGCTGCTGGCGGGTATCATAGCTGTCCGGCGAAGGCTTGGTGCAGGAGCGATTTTTTCAACGATTCTAATGCAGCGAGTTTGCGCTGGCAGATAGATTCGAGGCGTTGGGTTTCTTCGGAGAGGCTTTCGAGTTTCTTAACAAGAATTTTCTGCACGGAAATCGGTGGGAACGGAATGGCCAAAGCCGAAAGCATCCCTTGATTCAAACTTTTGATGTTCGTGCCCGTGCCGCCATCAGTGAGTTGTTTTCTCGTGCTGCTAGACTTCATGAAATGGCAAAGGTATCTCGGTACCACTTCACCGTTCGAGAGTCTGATGCGAATTGTGAAGCCTGAGTGTGAAATCTTCTGCGCCACGTCGCCGACCAGAATGCACCGGCCAATCAATTGAATGTTACCGTTTGAGCGGACCGCAAGAATGTCATCCTGTCTCAGTGAATCCGCTGCGCTGAGTTTGCCGTCAATCGTGACCGTGTCGAGATCATCCAGAGGCGCAGAAAAAAACTTCTGAAAATGTCTGGCGGCTTAACTTCATCGAGAACGTATGTCGTCCCTTTTTACCGACATAAACGCTTCGCGTGAATTACACGCTTGGCTCTATATACCTAATACGGTATACTTCACCCCATGCCCCGGACACCCTTGCCCCCGGAGAAACCGCTGTACTGGGTGGGTTCGGCGAAAAAGGATTTGCTGACATTCCCTGAGCCCGTGGTGGACGAGTTCGGTTACGCGCTGGGCGTAGTGCAGTTGGGCGGCATGCCACCCGCGGCAAAAGCGTGGAAGGGCGAAGGTCCGGGCGTGTTCGAGTTGGTGGAGGATCATCGCGGCGATACGTGGCGCGTGGCATACACGGTGCGTTTCGAGAAAGCTGTGTATGTGCTGCACTGATTTCAGAAAAAATCGCCGTCAGGCATACGCACGGCAAAACAGGATGTTGATTTGATACATGAGCGCCTGAAAACGGCGCGCGAGGATTACAAGGTGCGCTATGGTGACCAGGACAAAAAAGCGTGAAACCGTGATCGCCGGCACGGGCGATGTGTTTGTCGATCTCGGTTTCGCGGACGCGGGCGAGCGCAAGTTGCGCGTAAGGCTTGCGATGCAGTTGAACGAGTTGATCGCGGCACGGCGGCTGACACAAGCGCAGGCGGCCACGCTATTCGGCGTTCCGCAGCCGCATGTGTCGGAACTGAAAAACTACAAGCTCACGCGATTTTCCTCGGAGCGGTTGTTGCGCTTTTTGACGCTGCTCGACCGCGACGTGGAAATCGTGATCCGGCCCAAGGCGAAAACACATTCGACGGGGATGGTGTCGGTGTTGGTTGCTTAAACCTGGGGCTGCCGTGTCCCTGGCACCGAGATAGCACTGGTGCCTCTCCATAACCATTTGATAATAAAAGGATTTTTTATGGGCGTTCTGTCTGCCGTCCCACACCTTATTATTGACAACCCCCTGTCAAATCCGGACAATCCCGCCTCCTTGGTGATATAGCTCAGTCGGTTAGAGCACAGCACTCATAACGCTGGGGTCGGTGGTTCAAATCCACCTATCACCACCAAATTTTTTTGCCCGGACTTAAAACCAGCGTATGCTGGTTTTTTGTTTTACAGCGCGGCCTTTGCCGCCCGGCCGGATGCCTGAATGACAGACTCTTTTGACATTGCGATTGTTGGCGCGGGGCTGGTGGGCGCGAGTCTAGCCGCGGCGCTGGCGCCGTCCGGGTTAAGCGTTGCTTTGATCGAGCCTCGTTTGCCTGCGGCGCCCGCAGCTCCTTGGGATAGCCGCATCTACGCCGTCAGCCCAGGCTCGGCGGCGTTTCTTGAGCAAACGAGCGCTTGGGCTACGTTGGACGAAGCGCGCGTTGAGCGTGTCGAGACCATGCGCATTTTTGGCGACGCGCAATCCTCGCGGCTTGAGTTCAACGCTTACGATGCGGGGCTGCGTGAACTTGCGTTCATCGTCGAGAGCTCGCGCTTGCAGCATGCGCTGTGGCAGTGTTTGCAAGGTGCGCCGCATGTGCGCCTCTACTGCCCGGCCGCGTGTGAGCGTGTCGAATGGGCCGCCGATGCCGTGCAGTTGCGTCTTGCGGGCGGCAACGTGTTGAGTGCTAGGTTGTTGGTGGGCGCCGACGGTATGGATTCCTGGGTGCGGCGCGAAGCGGGTATCGCGCTCACGCCGCACGATTATCATCAGCTTGGCGTGGTGGCAAATTTCTCCACTGAAAAACCGCATCAGGGCGTGGCGTTTCAATGGTTTCGCGGCGACAGCGTGCTGGCGTTGCTGCCGCTGCCGGGCAATCGCGTGTCGATGGTGTGGTCGGCGGATGAGCCTCTGGCCGATGAGTTGCTGGCGCTAGCGCCTGATGCGCTGGCGCGGCGCGCGGCCGAAGCGTCCGGCGACACGCTGGGCGCGCTGCAAACCATCACTCCCGCCGCCAGCTTTCCATTGCGCATGCAGAAAGTTGCCCAGCTCGTCAAGCCGCGCGTCGCCCTCGTGGGCGATGCCGCGCACAGCGTACACCCGCTGGCGGGGCAAGGCGTTAATCTGGGGTTCCGTGATGCACGCGAGCTGGCCGCGGTGCTGTGTGATCGCGGCGCTCGGCACGATTGCGGCGATTACGCGTTGTTGCGCCGCTACGAGCGCGCGCGCAAGGAGGACGTGCTGACGATGCAGGTGGCGACGGACAGTCTGTTGAAACTATTTGCATCCAAGGCGGTCTGGCTGTCAGGCCTGCGCAACAGCGGTCTTGGTTTGGTGGATCACTTGCCGATGCTCAAGACACTGATGATCCGGCAAGCGGCGGCATAAGCAATTCTCGGGTATTCTCGACCGGTATTTTTATTCAAGGACGAACATGTTTTCCAGGATTTCACGACTATTTGCCGCTTGTGTGTTTGTGGGCGCATCGGTACATGCGCTGGCCGACGAGGCCGCCATACGCAAGACGCTGCAAAGCCGCTTTCCGGCGATGCCCATCGAGAGCATCACCAGGGCGCCGATGGCGGGCATTTATGAAGTCGTGCTCGACGGCGAAATTCTCTACACCGATGCCAAGGCCGAGTATTTTATCGGCGGCAATTTATTCGATATCCGCACGCTGCCGCCACGCAACGTCACCCAGGAAACGCAAGCCCGTATCGTCTCCAAGGGGCTGGCTTCGATGCACGACGCGGCGATCAAGACCGTGCGCGGCAACGGCAAACGCGTGATGTACACGTTCGAGGATCCGAACTGCGGCTATTGCCGCGAGCTCTACAAGGAGATCCTCAAGATGAACGATTTGACGGTCTACACATTCCTCACGCCGGTGCTCTCACCCGACTCCACCGAGAAATCACGCGCGGTGTGGTGCGCGAAGGATCGCACCAAGGCGTGGGAGCAACTTATGACCAAGGGCACCGTACCCGATGGCCCCAAGACCTGCGACACGCCCATCGAAAAGAACATGCAGGCGATGAAGCGCTTTGGATTTCGCGGCACGCCCGCGGTGTATCTCGCCAACGGCCAGCAGCTTGGCGGTTACATCCCCGCCGCGCAGATCGAGCAGGCGCTGGCAAAGCTGAAATAGCGCGCGGCGGCGTTTATGCGGCGCCACGGCGGCACACACATGCGCTTGGTAGCGGCGCTTGCGGCGGCGCTGCTGATACACGCGTGGCTCGTGCATGGTTATGGCGAGCGTGAACGTAGCCGTCCCGCCACCGCGGGCACGCCGTTTCACGCCACCCTGATCGAAGCGGCCGCACCGCAACCCAAGACAGAACCAGAACGTGCGGAACGTGCGGATTACGCACTGGAGCGCGCACAATCACAGCCCGCACCCGCGCCT
This sequence comes from Bordetella parapertussis, assembly GCA_945901405.1. GTDB lineage: Bacteria > Pseudomonadota > Gammaproteobacteria > Burkholderiales > SG8-41 > CAMDLH01. Next base: position 18,068 of record CAMDLH010000057.1, read on the forward strand.
TTGCCACGTGCGTTGCCGGCGCCATCCGTGGCACAGCCCGTGGCTGTGCAACGAGGCGTCGATACTGAACGCACCGTCACCGCGCCCACGCAGGTATCCGCGCTGCCGCAACCGCAAGACCCCACGTATTACAACGCGCGCAGCCTCGATGAATTCCCCGCGCGCTTGACGCCGCTGAATCCGGCATTGGTGCGCGCCGCCGCGCAGGACAACGGCGGCAGCGCCCGCGCCACGCTGTTGATCGACGAAGCCGGCATGGTCAACGAAGTGACGTCGGTCGAAGGCCTGACGCACGCTGGGGCGGAGCAGGCGCTAAGCGACTTATTTCTGGCGGCGAGGTTTTCACCGGGCCGCAAGGATGGGCGCGTGGTGAAAGCGCGCGTGCTTGTGCAGTTGAATTATTAGGCGCTTTAAATCTACCGCGCGGCTTCCGGCGGCAGCATTCCATTTGGCAGCAACACCCACATGCGCAGCGCCTGTTTCATGCGCCCGGCCTCGCGCGTGGCTTCCTCGCCGAAACCCCAGAAGTAATCCGCGCGCACTGCACCGCGAATCGCGCCGCCGGTGTCCTGCGCCAGCATCAGGCGATTAAGCGGCTTATTCGTATTCGGCCAGGTTGTAGCAACGAACACCGGCGCACCCAGCGGCACAAAACGCGCATCGACCGCGGCGCTGCGTTTCGCCACCAGCGGCACGCCCAGCGCACCCAGCGGCCCATCCAGCCCGCCCGGCAATTCACGAAAAAATACATAGCTCGCGTTTTGATTGAGCAACTCGTTCATACGCGCCGGGTTCTGCAATATCCACGACTTGATGCCTTGCATGGATGTTTTTTCCAGCGGCAGATCGCCGCGATCCATGAGCACGCGGCCTATCGAGCGGTACGGATGCCCGTTCTGGTCGGCATAACCCACGCGCAGGGTTTCGCCGTTGTCGAGTTGTATGCGGCCCGAGCCTTGAATCTGCAAAAAGAATAGATCGACAGGATCATCCACCCACGCGATTTCCTTGCCGCGCAGGGGGGCGGCGCCATTTTCGATTTGCGCGCGGTCGTGATACGGCACGACGCGGCGCCCTTCGATACGTCCGCGCAGGCGCATGCCTTTGAGTTCGGGATACAAGTCAGCGAAATCGATAGTGAGCATGTCGTCGGGCACGCCGTAGACGGCATGACGATAACGCGCGGTGGGCTTGCGGCTGCCTTTGAGCAGCGGTTCGTAATAGCCCGTGATCAAGCCTTGTGCGGCGCCCTCTGCCGCCGCGATTTGATACGGGGTGAACGCGCTTTCAAAAAAATTTCGCGCGATTTCGCGTGAAGGGGTTCTTAATACCGCAGCCTGCGCGCAGACTTCGCGCCAACGCTCATCGCGCTTGATTAGCACGCCACAACTGCGCAGCAAGGCTGTCCACGCCTCCGCCGGATTGTCCTGCGCCCAGCCGGGCAGATCGCGCCATGCTACTCTGGTATAGCTCGCGGCCGGTGCGGCTGGCTTCGCGGGTTCCGCCACGGGTTCCGGCGCGGGTTTTGGCGGCACGGGAACCACGGGTGCCATAGGTACTATTGGTACCATTGGTACTCTGGGCGGCGCTTCCGCCGGCTTGGCGGGCGGCTTCAGTTCCGGCGTAGTCGTGCATGCCGCGAGCACCAGCGGCAGCACGATTACACAGCGCTGGATTATCCGGTCGAGTTGATTCATCATGCTTCGCTGTGTCCGGTGAATTCGCCGTAAGTGGAGTAAGTGAAATCGGACAACACGAGTATAACTTTTGTTTCCCGCATGGATACCCTATTCTGGTTCTTGATCGAAGGCTTCACGGCCATGGTGCTGGTGATCGGCATTGTGTGGTGGACGTGGCCGCGCCGCGGGCCCGGCGACGAGGATAAGTAACCGGCGGCGTCAACCACGCGCGAGCCGTATACGCCGGAACCAGCCGCCGAATGCCGCCGCTTCATCCGCGGCAACGTTAAGACCCGGCACTTGCGCAAGCACGTCTTCAAACACGACATCGGTGCGCGTGGCCATGCGCCGCGCCAGCGGGTTGATCGCGCGGCGCAGCCACGCGCTTTGGCCAGGGCGCAAGAATTTGTCGAGTATGTAAAGACTGCCGCCGGGTTTGACCACGCGCGCGGATTCACGCAATGCACGCACCGAATCCGGCACCACCGCGAGTATCAAATGCAGCACGGCGTGGTCGAATACGGCATCGGCGAACGGCAGCGCCTGGCTGTCACCCTGCACCCACGCGATATTCAATGAACCTTTGCGCGGCAGGGCGCGATCAAGCATCGCCCGCGTGAGATCGATCGCCACGTAGTTGTGCTGGGCCGGAAGCAACGGCAGATCAAGCCCGGTGCCAATTCCATTCAGAAAAATTCGCTGACAACCTTCACGCGGCAGCGCCGCGATGCTGGCGGCCCGCGCCCGTGCGGAAGCGCGGCTGACCATGGCATCGTAGAACGGCGCCAGCGCGGTGTAAGTGAACCGCAGCGACATCACTCACACGCCAACGTGCCGCACCGTCAGTGCAGCACGCGCGGCATCGACAACGTGAATTCGGGGATATCCGCGTCAAAGTTGGTGCCGTCGTCGGCCACCATTTGATAGGTGCCGCGCATGGTGCCCACCGGCGTGGCAATGGCCGAGCCGCTGGTGTATTCGAAGCTCTGTCCGGGTTTCAGATACGGCTGCTCGCCGACCACGCCCATGCCTTTGACTTCCTGCACCTTGTTGTTGGCGTCGGTGATAACCCAGTGCCGGCCGACGAGCCGCGCCGGTGTGGCGCCGGTGTTGCTGATGGTGATGGTGTACGCAAAAACGTAGCGGTCGGCATCCGGGTTGGATTGATCCGGGATGTACTGTGTGCGTGTCTTGACGCTGATGTCGTGAGTTTTTTGTGCCATGCGGGTATTGCACACGAAATCAACGGCGCGCGCAACAGAGATTCGCTTCAAAAGGGTAAAATGCCGCCATGAATTATCGTATCGCACCCAGCATTTTGTCCGCCAACTTCGCCAAACTCGGCGAAGAGGTGCAGAACGTCATCGCCGCCGGCGCCGACATCATCCACTTTGACGTGATGGACAACCACTACGTGCCCAATCTCACCATTGGGCCGCTGGTGTGCGAGGCAATACGCCCGCTGACCAAGGCGCTCATCGACGTGCATCTGATGGTAAAACCGGTGGATCGCATCGTGCCGGATTTCGCCAAGGCTGGCGCCAACATCATTTCGTTTCACCCTGAGGCCAGCGAACACATCGACCGCACCATCGCGCTGATAAAGGAGCACGGCTGCAAGGCAGGGCTGGTGTTTAACCCCGGCACACCGCTGCACTACCTTGACCACGTGCTCGGCAAGCTTGATCTGGTGCTCATCATGTCGGTGAATCCGGGCTTCGGCGGGCAATCGTTCATCCCCGAAGCGCTCAACAAGCTGCGCGCCGCGCGGCAAAAAATCGACGCCAGTGGCCGCGCTCCTGGTGATATCTGGCTCGAAGTCGATGGCGGCGTGAAAGTCGACAACATCGCCGACATCGCGCGCGCCGGCGCGGATACTTTTGTCGCGGGCTCCGCCATCTTCGGCGCGAAAGATTACCAAGCCACCATTAACGCCATGCGCGCGCAGTTAAGCTCGGCCGCGCGCTGATTCTCCGGAGTTTGTCTTGAAATTTACCCCGCCCTTGCCCGTCCGCGCCGTGATGATTGATCTTGACGGCACGCTGCTCGACACCATTCCCGATCTCGCGGTTGCGGCCAACATGATGCTCACCGAAATGGGCATGCCGGTGCTGCCCGAAGCTACGATACGCAATTTCGTCGGCAAGGGCATCAACAACCTGATCGACCGCACGCTGACCAACAGCATGGATGGCACGGCCGATCCGGAGTTGTTCAAGAAGGCATTGCCGGTTTACGACCGTTGCTACAAGGCGGTGAACGGCAAACACACCACCATGTACGACGGCGTGCAAGAGGGCCTCGACGAATTGCGCGCGCAGGGCTACCCGCTGGCGTGCGTGACCAATAAATCCGAGCGCTTCACGCTGCCGCTGCTCGATTACATTTCGATTGCACACTATTTCAAGGTGGTGGTGGCGGGCGACACGCTGCCGCAAAAAAAGCCCGACCCGGAGCCCCTGCTGCATGCGTGCAAAATACTCGGCGTCGAGCCGCACGAGATGCTGATGATCGGCGATTCGCTCAATGACGCGCAGGCCGCGCGCGCGGCGGGCTGCCCGGTGTTTTGCGTGACCTACGGCTACAACGAGGGGCACGATGTGCGCACGCTCGATGTTGATGCTATAGTTACGTCGTTGCCCAGTGCTATATCATTGATTTCAAAGATAATTTAGTCATGACCTTGCCGAAAAACGGAGCCGCGATTGCGGCGGAATACTGGCGTTGCTGGCGTCGCTGATTCGTTCGCCAGTATCTCGCCTGCCGCGCTTTCACCCGATTCAACACCGCGCGGCGCAATAAAACCGTTTTTCGCATGGAGCATCACATGACTGAATCTGAATTCAACCAGATCGCCAAGGCGGGCTACAACCGCATCCCGCTCGTGCTCGAGACCTTCGCCGATCTCGACACGCCGCTGTCGATCTACCTTAAGCTCGCCAATCAGCCTTACACCTATTTGCTTGAGTCGGTGGTGGGCGGCGAACGTTTCGGGCGTTATTCGTTCATCGGCCTTGCGTCAGTCCGCCGTATTGAGGTGCGCGGCTATCAATGCACCGAGTACGACGGTAACGCAGTCGTGCAAAGCAAAAAACACGACGATCCGCTGGCGTACGTCGAGCAATACCTCGCGCAATTCAAGGTGGCGAAAGACGCGCGGCTGCCGCGATTCTGTGGCGGGCTGGTGGGCTACTTTGGCTACGACACCGTGCGCTATATCGAGAAGCGTCTCGCGAAAACACAAAAGCCCGATCAACTTGGCACGCCGGATATTTTGTTCCTGGTGTCCGAGGAAATCGCCATCGTCGATAACCTGTCGGGCAAATTGTCGCTGGTGGTGTACGCCACACCCGGCGCGCCGGATGCCTACGCCCGCGCGAAAGCAAGGCTCGCCGAATTGCTACAAAAACTGCGTGCGCCGGTGACGATACCGCCCGGCACGCGCGCGCCATCCGAGCCGGCGGTATCGGGCTTTGGCCGCGAGGCGTATCACGCCGCCGTCGAGCGCTCGAAGAAATATATTTTCGAGGGCGACATCATGCAGGTGGTGCCCTCGCAGCGTATGTCGAAACCATTTCGCGCCACACCACTCGCGTTGTACCGCGCGCTGCGCACCTTGAATCCGTCGCCGTACATGTTTTATTTCGACTTCGCGGATTTTCATGTGGTCGGCGCATCGCCCGAAATCCTCGCGCGGCTCGAAGGCGATGTGGTCACCGTGCGCCCCATCGCGGGCACACGCAAACGCGGCGCAACCCCGGAGGAAGACCGCGCGCTTGAGAAAGACCTGCTCGACGATCCGAAGGAACGCGCCGAGCACATCATGCTGGTCGATCTCGGCCGCAACGACGCCGGACGCGTGGCGCAAACCGGCACAGTGCACGTCACCGAGCAGATGATTGTCGAGCGTTACTCGCACGTGATGCACATTGTGTCGAACGTCGATGCAAAAATCAAACCGGGCTTGACCGCCATCGACGTGCTGCGCGCCACCTTCCCCGCTGGCACGGTATCCGGCGCGCCGAAAGTGCGCGCGATGGAAATCATCGACGAACTGGAGCCGGTAAAACGCGGCATCTACGCCGGCGCTGTCGGCTACCTCGGCTTTCACGGCAACATGGATGTTGCCATCGCGCTGCGCACCGGCGTGGTCAAGGACGGCGTGCTCTACGCGCAAGCAGGCGGCGGCGTGGTCGCCGATTCACAACCCGAAGCCGAATGGCAGGAAACGCAGAACAAGGCACGCGCCTTGTTGCGCGCGGCGGAAATCGCCGAAGCCGGGCTGGATACGCGGCTTGATTAAATTATTGTTTAAAAACAATGATTTACGATATACCAGTAGGATGGGTGGAGCGCAGCACAACCCATCACAACACCAATTTGCACACCGTGTTTGCGATGGGTTTCACCCATCCTACAGTTCAAAGCGTCGGGCTCTTGAACTCCCCGCCCACCATAACCAGCGCCCACGGCCCCAATTGCGCGTCGGTGCTGAAACTAAAGTGCCCCGCGGCCGCGTGCTGATCGCGGTAGATGCGCTGCAACGGGCTGCTGTCGTAAATCCCCCCCGCGCCGCACATTTCGTAGAGTGAATCCACGGCCTCGGTGAGCAGCTTCATCGCCGCCGCGCTGTTGCGCTTGTATTTCAACTTCGCTTCGATATCGAGCTTGCCGCCCGCGCGATAGATGTTGTGCGCCTCGATGCAGTCGTTGCGGATCCACGTGCGCACGGCGTCGATTTTGGCGCCGGCCATGCCGATGCGCAGTTGCACCGACTGAAAATCGCGCATCTTGGCGCCAGTGTAGTTGGTGCTGCGCTGCTTCACCATCTCCGTCGTGAGTTCGAGCATTGCCGTGGCGTTGCCGCACATCGAGCCGGTGATGCAATGCCCGCCCAGAGAGGCGGTGGGCACCTTGAACATCGAATTCGTGTTCACCCTGAGACCCAGATACTCGTGCGCCGGATTCGCCACCTGCATCGAGCACACGCGATGTTGCGGCACAAACGCGTTTTTGCAAGTGACGGTGCGGCTGCCGGTACCGCGCATGCCCAGCGTTTGCCAATCATCGATGACCTGAAAATCCGCGTGCGGCACCTGGCACATCACCCAGTCGATGGGCTTGCCCTCGGCGTCCTTGACGATGCACGCGAGCTGCTCCCACTCCGAGTGATCGACGCCCGAAGAAAAACCCCACTTGCCCGACAGCTCAAGGCCGCCATCGACTTTATGCGCCGTGCCCTGCATGAACGCGATGCCGGAGGCGATCAACACATCCGGATCGGCGCCCCAGATTTCTTCCTGCACCTCGCGCGGCCACTGCGCCAGCCCGCGATGATGCGAACCGAGATTGGCCACCACCCACGAGGTCGAAGCGTCGCCGCGCCCGAGTATTTCAGGGATGTCGAAGTACGCAACAAAATCAAGCTCCATGCCGCCCCAGCTTTTGGGCTGCAAATAACGGAACAAGCCGGTCTCGTGCAACGCGCCGACGACTTCGGGCGCGAGCTTGGTCGCCTTTTCGTTGTCCGGCGCGTGCTTGCGCAAAAACGGAATCAACGCGCGCGCGCGTTCGAGGGCTTCGTCGTAACCGACGCTGGAAAAATCAAGTTTTCTGTCAGGAGCGTTCATATATGGTCGATGATATCCGGCGCGGCGCGCGCGCTCAACGGTTTGCGCTCATATGGTGGGCGAAGAGAGTCAAACTGTACACCGCAGAGGCGCGGAGGTTACGCAGAGGAAAACAGGATTGAAAGATTTTCTCTGCGGGGGTTCTCCGCGCCTCCGCGCCTCTGCGGTGAAGATTTGTCCCTGGAATCACTCCGGTTTGATCCCCGCATCCTTGGCAACCTTTGCCCACTTCTCGCGCTCGTTGCGGATTTGCGCGGCGAATTCTTCGGGTGAGTTGCCGATGATGTCGGTGCCCAGATCGAAAAAGCGCTTTTGCAATTCCGGCGTTTTCAGCGCCTTGACGATTTCGCCATGCAGGCGCGTGACAATCTCGCGCGGCGTGCCGGCGGGCGCGAGCACGCCGTACCACGAGCCCGCCTCGAAGTCCTTCAGCCCCTGTTCGGCGAGTGTGGGCACGTCTGGAATCTGCTGCAGGCGTTTCGGCGCGGCCAGCCCCAGCGCGCGCACGCGTTTGGATTGGATGTAGGGCGTCAGCGTGAGTATGGTGTCGAAGGTGGCCGCGATATTGCCCGCCACCAGATCAGCCACGCCCGGCGCGCTGCCTTTGTACGGCACGTGCACGAGTTTGGTCTTGGTCATGTTCTGAAACAATTCACCGGCGAAATGCGTGGAGCTGCCGATGCCGAACGACGCCATCGCCAATTGTCCGGGGCGCGCCTTCGCCAGCGCGATCATCTCCTTCACCGTGTGTGCCGGCACCGACGGATGCACCGCCAGCAAAAACGCCGCGTCGGCGACATTGCTGATGGTTTCAAAGTCCTTGATGCTGTAAGGCAGCTTGGCATACACCAGCGGATTGGTGATAAAGGTGCCGGTGGTGCCGATCAGCAGCGTGTAGCCGTCGGGCGGCGACTTCGCCGCGACTTCGGTGGCGATGATGTTCGCGGCGCCCGGACGATTATCGATGACGAAATTCTGCCCGAAACTTTTCGATAGCGGCTGCGCGATCACGCGCCCGATTATATCGGAACCCGCGCCCGGCGAGCCGGGCAACACAATGCGCACCGCGCGGTTGGGCCAGGGTTTTGCGCCCTGTGCGTAAACCTGCGCGCACATTCCCGCAAGCGCGGCGGCAACCGCGACATGAATGGATTTGAATCTCACGGAACACTCTCCCCGCTGTCTGGAACCGGCGCTATGGTAGGGGTAGCCTCGTGGTAATGCAAGGCTTCGAAACCCCGCAAATCTTCACCGCAAAGACGCAAAAGCGCAAAGGAAACGCAAAGAAGAACAAGAACTTCTTTGCGGGGGTTCTCTGCGTCTTTGCGGTGAAGCTTTTGACTTTAGCCCGCGCTACACAGCGGCGGCATGCGCCTTGTCGAGGCGCATGCTCACATACGAGCCCGGCGCGTCTTCGATCACTTTGAGTTTGCCGCTGCCCGGCACGCGCGGCGCAACCTTGCCGCCGCCGTCCGCCGCCGCCCACTGGTTCCAGTGCGTCCACCAAGACCCTGCGTGCTGTGTCGCACCCGTGAGCCATACATCGGGGTCGTCAGTCAACTTGTCATTCGTCCAGTAGCCGTATTTGTTCGCGGCAGGCGGATTGACGATGCCGGCGATATGCCCCGACCCGCCGAGCACAAAACGCACGTCGCCCTTGAACAGTCGCGCCCCGGCGAACACGGATTTCCACGGCGCGATGTGATCCTCGATGGTCGAGACGAAGTAGAGCGGCGTCTTCACTTTTGACAGATCGATCGGCGTGTCATTCAGCGTGATGCCGCCAGGTTCGCGCAGCAGATTCTTCATGTACATATTGCGCAGATAAAAACTGTGCATCGCCGCTGGCATGCGCGTGGAGTCGGAGTTCCAGTAGAGCAGATCAAAGGCCATCGGCTCGCGGCCCATCAGGTAGTTGTTCACCACGAACGACCAGATCAAGTCGTTCGCGCGCAGCATGTTAAACGTGGTTGCCATCTCGGAGCCTTCAAGATAACCGCGTTTATCCATGCGCTTTTCGAGTGCGGCGACTTGTTGCTCGTCGATGAACACTTCGAGTTCACCGGGCCGTGCGAAGTCGGTCAGCGTTGCGAGGAATGTAGCGCTCGCCACGCGTTTGTCACTCTTTGCCGCCATGTAGCCGAGCGTGGCCGCCACCAGCGTGCCGCCGAGGCAAAAGCCGATCAGGTTCAATTCACGCTCGCCGGTGGCCTTTAGTGCGGCATCGATCGCCGCCAGCGTGCCTTCGTTCAGATAGTCTTCAAATGTTCTCGCGGCGTGGCTCGCATCAGGGTTGATCCAGGACACGATGAACACCGTGTGCCCTTCGCCCACCGCCCAGCGCACGAATGAATTGTTCTCGCGCATGTCGAGCACGTAGTACTTGTTGATCCACGGCGGCACGATCACCACGGGCCGCTTGTTAACCCGCGGCGTCGCGGGCGCGTACTGAATCAACTGCATCAGTTCGTTCTGAAACACTACCTTGCCCGGCGTCACCGCGATATTCACGCCGAGCTTGAAGGCGCGGTCGTCGGTCATCTTCACGCGCAGTTCGCCATTGCCGCGCGTCAGATCGTCGAGCAGATTGTTCAGCCCGCGCAGCAGATTTTGCCCGCCGCTATTCACCGTCTCGCGAATTACCTCGGGGTTGGTCAGCGCAAAATTCGACGGCGACAACGCGTCGATGTACTGGCGCGTATAGAAATCGACTTTCTTCGCCGTGGTTTCATCCACGCCTTCAACACGGCACATCGCCTGATGTAAGTGGCGCGAGGCGATCAGATACGATTGCTTGATGTAGTCGTAGAGAAACTGGTTTTGCCAGTCTTCGTGGCGAAAGCGCCTGTCGCCCCTTTGCGGCTCGGCCACGGCCGCGGACGTTTGGCCCGCCATGCGCAGCCAGGCGTTTTGCCATAGCGCCGCGTAGTCCTGCCACAGCTTCATCTGCGTCTGCGCCAGCGCCATCGGGTCACTCAGCATCTTGACCCAGGTGTCGAAAAACGACTTGGCGATACCGAGTTCGTCTTCGAGCGCCTTTTGCGGGTCTTGCATGCCTTTCGCCAGCATGTTGGCGATCAGCGCACCGCTTTTTTGCGCGATGCCAGCGTAGAGCTGCGCGATTTGCGCCGAGTCCATCGTGGAAGCTTCAGCCATTTTCAAAGCCCGCCCGCGAGTACAAAACGATAAACGCCGCCGTCGTCGATGCGGTTGAGCGCACCCTTGTGCATCAGGTTATTCAGATGCGCAACCGCTTCGCCCATCGCGAACAGCAAATGATGATCGTCAAATTTGCGTTGAAACAGCGCCGGCAGCACGTCCACCGCCGTGCACGGCTCGGCGCAGATCGCCATCAGCGCATCAAAACGCACCTGGTGATGGTCACGCAGCGCATCCACCCGCACACGTGCGCCGTGAAACGGCAGGCCATGCGAGGGCAGCACCAATGTGCCTGCATCAAGCGCGTAAAAATCGGAGAGAGAAGTCAGAAACTCGCCCACCGGATCGGCCTCCGGCTCTACCGGCCACACGCTGACATTGGTGGAGATGCGCGGTAGCAACATGTCGCCGGAGATCAGCACGCCGAGCGCTTCGCAATACAGCGCCGCGTGCTCGGGCGCGTGGCCGTGGCCGATGATCACGCGCCAGGCGTGTTTGCCGATGCGCAGCGTCTGCCCGCCCTTAATGCGGATGAACGCGCCGGGCAGCGCGGGCACGCCGCGCTCATAAATGCGGTCGCGCTGCTCGATCATTTTCATGCGCTCGTCGTCTAGGCCGTGTTTCGCCATCAACGCACGCAATGGCTCCGGGCCGGTGCCGGCGACGTGATTGCGCACGGCATGGGCCTGCAAAAATTCGGATTTGGTGATCTCGGGTGTGATACCGAATTTCTCGCACAGCCATGTACACAGCCCGATATGGTCGGGATGAAAATGCGTGACGATGAGACGCGTGACCGGTTTGCCCTTGAGGCAGTTTGCAAAAATTTGCTCCCAGTAACCGCGCGCCTCGTCTGTTGAAAACCCGCAATCGACGATGGTCCAGCCCTCATCGTGTTCAGCGCCCTCAAGCAGCCACAGGTTGATGTGGTTCAGCACAAACGGCAGCGGCATACGCAGCCAGTAAACACCGTGGGCCACCTTGGTAACCGTGCCGGGCGCGGGTGGTTCGGCGATGGGATAACTCAAGCCCGGCGGTTCGGCTTGAGGCATTTTCTGAGCGATTGCAGCTTTCATAGTTATTACGCCATGCTTGGCGTAACATTCCTTATGTTGGTGTTTTCATGGGGTTTTTCGAGAATAGCGGCTTATATTGCAAAGCACAATAGTAGCGCTTCCGTTATAGCGTGTGCGGGCGCTAACTATTAAGTTACGGCTCTGCCGCAAAGAAGGTAATAATGTAGTAAGTATTTGTTTTTATTACATATTTTGTGAATACACTATTTCCATTAAGCGATGAGCTGACGCTGTTGCGCGACACCGTGCAAAGCTTCGCGCGCGAGCACATCGCCCCGCGCGCCGCAACAATCGACCGCAGCAACGACTTCCCGCGCAATCTGTGGCCGCAGCTTGGCGAGCTTGGTTTGCTCGGCATCACGGTGGAAGAAGAATTCGGCGGCGCGGGCATGGGCTACCTTGCGCACGTCATCGCGATGGAAGAAATCAGCCGCGCCTCCGCCGCGGTGGGCTTGTCGTACGGCGCCCACTCGAACCTGTGCGTCAACCAGATTCGCCGCAACGGCAGCGGCACGCAAAAGCGCCGCTACCTGCCCAAGCTGATTTCCGGCGAACACGTCGGCGCGCTGGCAATGAGCGAAGCGGGCGCGGGTTCGGACGTGGTGAGCATGCGTTTGCGCGCGGACTTGCAAGGCGGCCGTTATGTATTGAACGGCACGAAAATGTGGATCACCAACGGCCCCGAAGCTGACACGCTGGTGGTGTATGCCAAGACCGATTCGGTCGCGGGCACGCGTGGTATTACCGCCTTCATTGTCGAAAAATCGTTCAAAGGTTTCAGCGCTTCACCCAAGCTCGACAAGTTGGGCATGCGCGGCTCCAGCACCAGTGAACTGGTGTTTGTCGATTGCGAGGTGCCCGCTGAAAATGTATTGGGCGGCATCGGCAAGGGTGTGAATGTGCTGATGAGCGGCCTGGATTACGAGCGCGCGGTGCTCGCGGGCGGGCCGCTCGGCATCATGCAGGCGTGTTTGGATGTGGCGCTGCCGTATCTGCACGAGCGTAAACAATTCGGTCAGGCCATCGGCGAATTTCAGTTGATGCAGGGCAAGCTCGCCGACATGTACACCACCGCGAACGCCTGCCGCGCGTATGTGTACGCGGTGGCGCGCGCCTGCGACGCGGGCAACATCACGCGCCGCGATGCCGCCGGCGCGATACTGTATTCCGCCGAACGCGCCACCGAACTCGCGCTGCAAACCATACAATGCCTGGGCGGCATGGGCTATATGAACGACAGCCCGGCGGGCCGTTTGCTGCGCGACGCCAAGCTCTACGAAATCGGCGCCGGCACCTCTGAAATCCGCCGCTGGCTGATAGGCCGAGAACTGTTCGAGGAAACCTCATGAGCGCAAAACTACATACGCCACTTTGCGACGTGCTCGGCACGCGCCTGCCGATTATTCAGGCGCCGATGGCGGGCGGCGTCACCACGCCCGCGCTGGTGGCGGCGGCGAGCAACGCCGGCGTGCTCGGCTCGTTTGGTTTTGCCTACACGCAGCCGGAGGCGATGATGCGCGAGGTCGAGACCGCGCGCGCGCTGCTCACGGCTGGTGCGCCAATCAATATCAATTTTTTCGTCAACGCACAGCCCGCGCCCATCGCCGCGGAATCGCAAGGCGCGGCAATCGACGCCATTGCGGGTTATTACAAAGCGCTGGGTTTGCCCGCGCCCGCGCCTGTGCGCCCGCCTTACGCGCCTGATCTGAATGCGCAACTGGCAATGGCCGAAGACATCAAACCGCGCGTGTTGACGTTTCACCTCGCCGATTTGCCGGCGGATCGTTTGCAACGCCTGCGCGCGCTTGGCATCAAGACCGGCGGCAGCGCCACCAATGTGGCCGAGGCCAAACATCTCGAAGCGCTGGGCGTGGATTTCATCGTGGCGCAAGGCGCCGAGGCCGGCGGGCATCGCGGTACGTTTCAACGTAATCCGTATGAGTCGATGACCGGCACGTTTGCGCTCACACGGCTGATCGTGCGCGCGGTGAAAATTCCGGTGGTCGCCGCCGGTGGCATCATGGATGGCGCAGGCATCGCCGCGGTGCTCGCACTGGGTGCACAAGGCGCGCAACTCGGTACCGCATTCATACCGTGCAGCGAGAGCGGCGCGCCGCGCGTGCACAAGGATCACATCCTCGCCGCGACCGACGACACCACCATGGTTACCGAAAAATTCACCGGCAAGCCCGCGCGCGGGCTGGCCAATCGTTACATCCGTGAAATGAACGCCAGCAACGCGCCGCAAATCGCGTTCCCCGCGCAAGGCGTGTTGTCAGGGCCGTTGCGCGCGGCATCGGGCAAGGCGGGTAATCCTGATTTCGTGGCGATGTGGGCGGGGCAAGCCGTGCCGCTGGCACGCGAGCTAACGGCGGCACAACTCATCGCCACACTTGAAGCAGAAACCCTGGAAGCGCTCGACCGCCTTGCCGCCTTGCGCGGGTAACGTTTGGAGACTCTGATGGCCAATCCTATAGATTTTTATTTCGATTTCTCGTCGCCGTACGGTTATTTCGCCGCCGCCAAGATCGACGCGCTTGCCGCCAAACACGGACGCACAGTCAACTGGCGGCCGATCCTGCTCGGCGCGGTATTCAAGATGAACGGCCAACAGCCGCTGCCCAACATTCCGTTAAAGGGCAGCTACGCCAAGCACGACATGCTGCGCTGCGCGCGTTGGTTCGAGTTGCCATTCAAGATTCCCACCAAGTTTCCGATCAACACCGTGGCGCCCTGCCGCGCGTTCTATTGGGTGCATGACAAGGATGCCGCGCTGGCGAAGCAGTTTGCGCTGGCGCTGTATCACGCCTACTTCGCCGAAGACCGCGACATCTCCAACCCCGAAGTCACCGCCAATGTCGCGACGAAACTCGGCATCGAAAAAGAATCCCTCGTCACCGCGCTCAACGACGCGGCGGTAAAGGAGCGCACCAAGAACGAAGTCGATGCCGCCATAGAACGCGGCGTGTTCGGCTCGCCGTACATCGTGATCGATGGCGAGCCGTTCTGGGGCGCTGATCGGCTGGATCAAGCTGAGCGGTGGTTGGCGAAGGGAAAATGGTGAAAATTCTTTGACACAGATTTACGCAGATGAACGCGGATTTACCTACACTGTCGTTCCCGCGCAGGCGGGAACCCATAGAGCAGTGCCATATGGCACAGTGTTATGATAGGGGTAGGAAAGGACGCTCGTCCTCCCCTCCCTCCGAACCGTGCGTGCGGTTCTCCCGCACACGGCTCTCCAGTCGGTGGTTTCCTCATCGGGATTGGCTTGCCAGCGCATGGGTCTCGGTCATCGTGAAGAGGCCCAACTCA
>CAMDLH010000058.1 GCA_945901405.1 Bordetella parapertussis
CGAGCGCAATACCTCAACATGAAATGACCCACGCTCGATTATCTATGAACGTTTTTCCGTTGTCTAGCCCTATTTCGACATCAATATTTTCAACTCGGACCCTTCCCCTTGAAAACTAAGCACTTTTTTATACGTGCGTCGGGGCTGCGCGCAGCGTGGGATCCTTGCCAGCCGGCAGCGCATTGCTCTCATCAGTCATCAGTGCCCCGCGTACATGCGGTCTACCTCGGCGTTGAATTTCTCCATCACTTTCGGGCGCTTAAGCTTTAGCGTCGGTGTGAGCAGGCCGTTCTCGACGCTCCACGGCTCCAACGTGCACGTCACGCGCCGTACCTGTGCGTAGCCGGGGAATTGCTTCAACTGCGCGCCCACGCGCTTGACCACGACATCTTCCACGGCCTTGGCTGAAACGGCGTTCGGATCAGACGCATTCCAGCCATTTTCGGCGGCTAGTTTCTTCCAGTGCTCGGCGGTGAGCACGGCAATCACACTCAAGTACGGCTTGGCTTCGCCCAGCAGCATCACTTGCTCGAACAGCGGGTCGCGCAGGATCGCGTTTTCCATATCCACCGGCGGCAGCTTCTCGCCGTTGGACAGCACGATGATTTCCTTGATGCGGCCGGTGATGAACACATGCCCGCCCTCGTCGATGCGCGCGGTGTCGCCGGAATTCAGCCAGCCGTCGGCGCCGATCATCGCCTTGGTCGCGGCCTCGTTGTTCCAGTAGCCCATCATGATGTTCGGACCCTTGATCAACAGCGCGTTGTTTTCGCCGATTTTCACCTGCACGCCGGGCACCGCCTTGCCTACACTTGCCGGCACGTTGTCCGATGGTGGATTGGCGCACGAGATCGGGCTGGTCTCGGTCAGCCCATAACCTTGCAGCACCGGCAAGCCCAGGCCGATAAAGATGCGCGAAATATCCGGCGGCAACGCAGCGCCACCCGACATCGCCGCGCGCATGCGGCCACCGAGACGCGCCAGCACCTTGCTCGCCACCAGCGCGTTAAGTATCGGCCACAGCAGGAACGACGGCTTCCACGGTCCGCGTCCCTGCGCGTGCTCGAAGCGCGCGTAGCCCACTTCCGCTGCCAGCATAAACAATTTTTTCTTCAGCGGCGAACCCTCGTCAAGCTTGGCGCGTATCGTGCCCCAGATGCGCTCGTAGATGCGCGGCACGGATATCAGCATCGTTGGACGTATGGTTTGCAAGTCCTCGCCAAGTTGCGGTATCGAGCGCGCATACGCCACCGACGCGCCGCACATGATGGTGAGGTAATAACCGCAGGTGCGTTCGAAGGTATGCGACAACGGCAAAAACGACAGAAACGAATCATCCTGGCGCACGGTCAGCACCTGTAAGCCCGCGTTCGCGTTGCTGAGAATGTTCATGTGCGACAGCATCACACCCTTGGGCCGCCCGGTGGTGCCGGACGTGTATACGATGGTCGCAAGCTCGTTGCTGCCGCGCGGCACATGGCGCGTTACGCCGCCGTCGCCGGGCAGCCAATCGTTAACAGATTTCACGCGCGCATCGTCCGCGGGAGCGCCCGCCTCGACGATCAGGATGCGCACCAATCCACCCAACTGCCCGCGCACTTCGCCAAACGTGGCCCACTGCTCGTTGGTGCCGAACAGCAGCACCTTGCAGCCCGAATCATTGAGAATATAAGCGACGTTGTCGGGCCTGTCCTGCGTGTAGAGCGGCACCACCACCAGCCCGAGCCCCAATGCAGCCTGATCGAAAATCACCCACTCCGGCGAATTGCGCAGCATGACGCCGACGCGGTCACCGGCTTTCAGTCCGTCCTTATCCAGCGCCGCCTGCCAGCGCGCGACCTGGTGATCGATCTGCTCCCAGGTGTAGTCGCGCCAGTTTGAGTGTTCATGGTTGTAATCTCGGTACGCCACCAGATTGGGTGTGCGCTTCACGCGCTCGCGAAACAACCCATCCAGTGTGCCCGCGGCCTCCACTGAAATCACATGCTCCAGGGAATTTTCAGCCATATTTCCTCCTTATTATTCAAACACTTACAGACTTATTGATCCAGGAAAAGATCAGTATACAACGTTGCGTTTGGTGTCATGGCGTAGGCCGAAAAATCGCTGATACCCGTCTCGCGCAACACGGATTCGTCAATGTAAAAGTTGCCGGTGGCCGCTCGACTGTCGCGGTTGAAAATGACATACGCCGCGTCGGCCATGATCGCGGGTTTGCGGCTCGCCTTCAATATCGCCTCCGGGAAATTCATCGCGATCGCGGCGGTGGCGATGGTGGTGCGCGGCCACAGTGAATTAACCGCGATGCCCTGCGCGCGAAACTCCTCCGCCATGCCCAGCGTGCACATGCTCATGCCGTATTTGCTCATGGTGTAGGCGGTGTGATCCTTGAACCAGCGCGGCCGCATGTTCAGCGGCGGCGACAAGGTAAGGATGTGCGCATTCGCGGCCTTCGCGAGGTACGGCAGGCATGCCTGCGAACACGCAAACGTGCCGCGCGCGTTGACACTTTGCATCAAGTCGTAGCGCCGCATCGGCGTCGCCGCCGTGCCAGTGAGACTGATGGCGCTGGCGTTGTTGACCAGGATGTCGATGCCGCCGAAAGTACGCGCCGCAGTCTCGACCGCGGCCTTGATCGCATCCTCGTCGCGCACATCGAGTTGCAACGCCAGCGCCCTGCCGCCAGCGGCCTCGACCTCGGCGGCCACGCTGTGTATGGTGCCTGGCAGCGTGGCATGCGCTTCGGCGGTTTTCGCCGTGACCACAATGTTTGCGCCGTCACGCGCGCAGCGCAGCGCGATCTCGCGGCCGATGCCGCGGCTGGCGCCGGTGATGAATATGGTTTTGTTTTTCAGCATTCAGAACTCACAATCAAAGGCCTCATTGGGTGATGTGTTGCTTTTGACGTTGTTACTTTCCCTTGAACCCCGGCTTGCGCTTTTCCACAAACGCCGTCACGCCCTCGGCAAAATCAGCAGTCTTGGCGCTGCGCATGAAAGCCTTGGTCTCGCGCTCCATCTGATCCGCGAGCCCGTTTGCCATGGATTGGTTGGCGAGTTTCTTTACTTCCGCGAATGCCTTCGTTGGCCCGGCGGCTAGACGTTGCGCGAGCTTGCGTGTTTCTTTTTCGAGACTCTCCGCCGGCACAATACGATTGACCACACCCATGGACAGCATGACATCGGCGCCCACCGGCTCGCTCAGCAACAATAGTTCCATCGCACGCTGATAACCGACGAGATGCGGCAGAAACCAGGTCATGCCGCCGTCGGGGCTGGTGCCTATGCGCGTGTAGGCGGTAGTAAACTTCGTGCCCTCCGCCGCGATGATCAAGTCGGCCGCCAGCGCAACACTCATGCCCGCGCCCGCGGCCGCGCCATGCACGCTGGCGATCACGGGTTGCGGCGCGGCGCGCAACGCCAGCAGCCCGCGATGCAACTCACCCGCCAGATCGGACACCAGACCCACCACGCGCGACAGATTTTTCTGGAACATCTCGACGTCACCGCCGGCCAGGAACGCCGGCCCCTCGCCGCGCAACACAATCACCTTCGCACTGGCATCGCCCGCCGCCTTCTCACACGCCGCGCGAAACGCATATATCGTTTCAGGATTCAGCGCATTCATGACCGCCGGACGATTAAACGAAATCGTCGCGATGCCATCCTCGACTTGATACTTCACGGAGTCACTCATGTGCGGCTCAGCGCTTCAAACGTAACCGCCTGCGTCGTCTGGAACATCTCGCTGCGGCCGAAATCCTTGGGGAAATCGTCCACCATGATGGCCTTGCGCCGCAGCGCCTTGGCGCGCGCGAGTATGTCCGCCTCGACATTGTTGATCACGCCTTTCGCCTTCGCGTCCCGCACCAGCATGTCGGAAAACTCGCCGCTGATCTTGCCTTCGCGCTGCGCCGCGCGCATTTTCGCCTCGATCGGCTCGGCGGCAATCACCGCGAGCAATGCCATATCGAGCGCGGTCACCGGATCGTTTTCGTCCTTCGGTATGCAAATGCCGGCGGTCAGCCGGTCGCGCGCGGGGCCGGGCGTCATCATCAGCCCCACCACCTTGCTGCCCAGCGCATCTACGGGCGCATTGAACACGCGGCCCCACGGAAAAATAGTCACCCGCAGCGCCCATCCGACAAGACGATTGGGCAAATTCTCAAACAGACCGTAGAACGCATCCTGCATCTTATTGAGCGCATTGCGCATCGCCCAATGCACAAACGGCAGATCGTCGGCCTGACGGCCATCGTCCTCATAACGCTTCAACACGCACGAGGCCAGATACAACTGGCTGAGGATATCGCCCAACCTCCCGGACAAACGTTCGCGGCGCTTGAGCGAGCCGCCGAGTACGAACATCGAGATATCCGCCGCCCACGCAAACGCGCTGGAGAGCCGCGTCAATTGCTGATAGTAGTGCCGCGTATGCGCATCACCCGGTGCGCCCGTTAACCGTGCACCAGTAAGCCCCATCCACGACGCGCGCCCCTTGTTTGATATCGCGAACGCCACGTGGCCAAAAAACGCCGCGTCGAAATCACGCAGCGCCTTGACGTCATCTTTTTCCTGCGTGGCCTCGATCTCCTTCAGCACATACGGATGGCCGCGTATCGCGCCCTGCCCGAAAATAATCATGGTGCGCGTGAGGATGTTCGCGCCCTCGACCGTGATCGCAATCGGTATCTGCTGATACGCGCGGCCCAGATAGTTATTCGGCCCCATGCAGATGCCCTTGCCGCCGTGCACGTCCATCGCATCGTTGACGACCTGACGGCCGAGCTCGGTCAGATGGTATTTTGCAATCGCCGAAATCACCGACGGCTTTTCGCCCAGATCGACCGCGCCCGCGGTCATGGTGCGCGCGGCTTCCATCAGATACACATTGCCGCCGATGCGCGCGACGGCCTCCTCCACGCCTTCAAAGCGCCCGATGGAGATGTTGAACTGCGTGCGCACCCTGCCGTAGGCGCCGGTGGTGCGCGCCGCGAGCTTGGACATGCCCACGCCGTTCGCCGGCAGCGAAATCGAGCGCCCCGCCGCTAGGCAATTCATCAGCATCTTCCAGCCCTGGCCTACGTAATCGACGCCGCCAATTACGTAATCCATCGGCACGAATACATCGCGGCCCCAGTTCGGGCCGTTCATGAACGCGCCGTTCAACGGAAAATGCCGCCTGCCAATGTTCACGCCGGGCGTATCGGTCGGTATCAAGCCCAGCGTAATGCCGCGATCTTCATCCGCGCTGAGCAAATGATCCGGGTCGTAAAGCCGGAACGCGAGGCCCAGCAGCGTCGCGATAGGCCCCAGCGTGATGTAGCGCTTCTCCCATGTCAGCCGGATGCCGAGCACGTCGGGTTTGCCCTGCCACTCACCGCGGCACACGATACCAAAGTCGGGAATGCCGCCGGCGTCCGAACCGGCCTCGGGGCTGGTCAGCGCGAAGCATGGCATTTCCAATCCCTTTGCGAGGCGCGGCAGGTAATAGTCCTTTTGCGCCTTGGTGCCGTAGTGCAGCAGCAACTCCGCGGGGCCTAACGAATTGGGCACCATCACCGACACCGCCGCCGTGCCGCTCCTCGTGGTGAGCTTGACGATCACCGACGAATGCATCAGCGCGGAGAAACCCTTGCCGCCGAATTCCTTGGGAATAATCATGCCGAGGAAACCCTGATCCTTGATGAACTGCCAGGCTTTGGGCGGCAGATCATGCAGGTCGTTGGTGATTTCCCATTCGTTGACCATCGCGCACAGTTGCTCGACCGGGCCATCGAGAAAGGCCTGCTCCTCGGCGGTGAGCGTGGGCTTCGGGTATGCGTGCAGTTTCTTCCAGTCCGGCCGGCCGCTGAATAATTCGCCGTCCCACCATACCGTGCCCGCGTCGAGCGCCTCCTTCTCGGTTTGCGATACCTGCGGCAGGATGCGCTTGAACAGCCCGAGCAGCGGCACACCCACGATCGCGCGGCGTATCGGCCCTGGGTTGAGCAGCAAGGCGACAATGGCGAAGATCAACCACGCCAAAGCCACGACCGTCTGCGAGACACCGCCCAAAAAGGTCAGCAACAACAGCCCCGCGGCGCCCGCAATGGTCCACACAAGAGCCGGCGCGCGGTGATACGCAAGCGCCCAAGCCACGGCTGCCACGGCGGCGGCAATTAGAACAGTTTGCATTGAATACCTCGAGTAAGCACTACAATCCTGGCCACTACAGAAATCACAGTGTGGCCACCCGTGATTTTGGCCCACCGGTAACCGGAAAGTCGCATTATTTCATACCCTGACGCCAACATTCCGATACTCCAGAATCAATTACACCTGCGTGACATGCCGGAACAAATTGCCGCTACGCTACTAGCCATCTATTCCCATGAAGCGATTAGGGTTGTAGTCTTCCAAGCCTCGTGCATACTATTACAGCCAACAAGAAGCTCAGTACCTAACGAATAAGGAGTTTGTCATGGATCAGGCCATACACGAACCTTACCGAGCCTATAAACCCCGTCCGTTTCTCAAGGAGGAACGTGACGAAACGACAATTCTGTTCGGCGGCCTCCAGCGCCATGCCGAACGCTTCCTGCAGGGTGCGATGGAAAATCTCGGTTACAAGGTCGAGATTTTGCCGGTCGCCACCAAGGAGGACCTGCTGACGGGGCGCGAGGTGGCCGACATCGGCCAGTGCTGCCCCACCAGCTTTACCACCGGCAATCTCGCCAACTTCCTGCGCAACAAGGCCAAGGTCATGGGCGTGGAGGAAGTCGCAAAGAAATACGCCTACGTCACCGCCGGGTCGTGCGGCGCCTGCCGCTTTGGGCAATATCACCAAAGTTACGAACTCGCGCTGCGCAACACGGGCATGGAAAAATTCCGCATGTTCCTGATGGCGCAGGACGTGAACCAGGCCGAGAACGAAGGCGGCGGGCTTGATTTGAATCCTGCCTTCATGATGGGCGCGGTATGGGCTGTCGCCGCCGCCGACGTGGTGCAGGATCTCGAATACCAGATTCGCCCGTATGAAGTGAACGCGGGCGAAACCAACCGCGTGATCGCCGAATGCGTGCAACTAGTCTACGAAGCTTTCCGCGATTCGACATTGAAAGCGCGTGGCTGGGATGCGCTGCTGTGGTATCTGACCACGCGCCGCTTTACCAGCGTGCTGAAAAAAGTGCACGCCAAGCTCGGCGCGATCGAAGTCGACCGGCTGCGCGTCAAGCCGCTGGTCAAGATCACCGGCGAGTTTTATCTGCAAACCGTGGAAGGCGAGCCCAACTACAACATGCATAGCTGGCTCGAATCCGAAAACGCGCAGGTATATCCGGCGGCGACGACGATTTGGCTGGATTACCTGCTGCGCCTCGCCGATCAGGATTTCGAGGATCACATCGGCGTGAAATCCGGTGCGCGCATCAAATCGATGACGGTAAAAACCATGCAGGGCATGGTGCGCCGCACGTATAACCAGATGCGCCGCGCGCTGGGCCATCTGCCGAACGAGATTCCCGATCAGCGCATCATCCGCGAACTGGCGGCGCCTTATTTCCACAGCCGCATGAACGGCGGCGAAGGCGACATGCTGATCGGCAAATCGCTGTGGATACACCAGAAGAAAAAAGCGCACATGATCTGCGAACTCTCGCCGTATTCGTGCATGCCCAACACCATGAGCATAGGTGCGATGGCATCAGTACTTGGCAAGCACCCCGATCTGCTCTACGCGCCCATCGAAATCAAGGGCGACTCCGAGATACACGCGCTGTCGCGCTGCCAGATGATTTTGACCGAAGCCAAACGCCGCGCGCAAAACGAGTACGAAGATGCGCTCGAACGCACCGGACTCACCACCGAGAAGGCGCGCGCGCTGCTCGACAAATATCCCGAAATGAAAATCGCCACCTATCGGCTGCCGCACGGCGGCGTGGCGGGCACCGCCGCGAAAATGGTGTTGCATCTGGCCGAGAGGGCCGCACAATGAAAATCGTCGGACTCGATATCGGCTCCACCACCATCAAGGCGATTTGTGTCGAAGACGGAAAGATTATCTGGCGCGACTACAAGCGTCACAATACCAAGCAGGCGGAATGCGTGGTGGAATACCTGGCGCGCATGGAAGCCGAATGCGGATTGAAGCCCGGCGTTGACCGTATTTTCGCCACCGGCTCCGGCGCAGGCCTGATCGGGCCGAATCTCGGCGCGAAACTGGTGCAGGAAGTGGTCGCGGTTGCGGCGGCGGTGGAGAAAATGCATCCGAACGTGCGCTTCGTGTCGGAGATCGGCGGCGAGGACATGAAAACCGTGTTCTTCACCCCCACCGGCGGCGGCAAGAACGCGGTGACTTCCACCACCACGAAAATTACGATTCCGATTCAGCCGGTGGACAAGATCGCCGCTCCGACGAAAAAGCACGCGCATAAAAAAGAAGGCGAGACGCGGCACTCATCGACCGTGATCAAATCGCGCGACGGCGGCACCAGCAAGCAGGTTTACATGCAGTCGGCGTGCAGCGGCGGTACCGGCACCTTCATCGAAAAAACCGCGCGCAAGCTCGAAGTCGAGTCCGAGCAGTTGGCGAAGATGAACTATACCGACATGAGCCTGCACAAGATCAGTTCCAAGTGCGGTATTTTCGCCGAGACGGACGCCAACACGCTGGTGAAATCCGGCGTGCCGGTCGAGGAAATCATCGCTAGTTTGTATGAAGCCGTGGTCTATCAGAACCTCGCCTCGCTCACCAAGGGCAACACGCCGCTGCCCGAAGTGCTGCTGCTGGGCGGGCCGAACATGTTCTTCACCGGACTGCAACAGGCTTGGCGCCACCATCTGAAAAAGATGTGGAAAGAGCGCAAGATCGAAATGCCCGAAGGCAAGACCGCCGACGACATGATTCTGATTCCGGCCGACGCGCTCTACTATGCCTGCATCGGCTGCGTTGAGGTTGCCAAGGAGGAAAACGCGAACGTCGCGATCTATACCGGCCCGGAAAAACTGCACTGGTGGATCAACGAAGGCCAGCACGAACAAAAAGCCAAGGAAGGCGGCACGGGTTTGATCGCCGGTGATGTCGAGTTCAAGGCGTTCCTGGATAAATACGCCAAGCCGCATGCGGTGTCGCCGGTGCGCGACGCTTCAGATTCGGCGGTTGATGCGCGCACGGTGTTTCTCGGCTGTGATTTCGGCAGCACCACCGCCAAGGCCGTGGTGCTCTCGGATGAGAAAGAATTGCTGTTTCACTGCTACGCGCAATCCCGCGGCAATCCGATCGAGGACGCCAAGGCGATTTTGCGTCAGATCAAGGCGGCGGGTTATGAAAAAATCGGCGGCCTCGCAATCACCGGCTACGGCAAGGATTTGTTGAAAGACATCATCGGCGCCGATGCCGGCATTGTCGAAACCGTGGCGCACGCCACGGCATCGCTGCATTTCTTCCCCGATGCGGATGTGATTTGCGATGTCGGCGGCACCGACGTAAAAATCATGCTGCTGCGCCAGGGCACGGTATCGGATTTCAGATTGAACTCGCAGTGCTCGTCGGGCAACGGCGCGTTCCTGCAAGGTGTGGCTGACCGTTACGCCACGCCACTCGACGAATACGCCGGCAAAGCATTTCAGGCGCGCTCGATTCCGACGCTGGCGATGGGCTGCGGCGTGTTCCTGCAATCGGACATCGTCAATCAGCAGCGCAAGGGCTGGTCGGCCGAAGAGATCATGGCTTCGCTCGCCGCCGTGCTGCCGCTGAATGTGTGGATCTATGCCGGGCAGTTGAACAATCTGGCTGCGGCTGGCAGAAAATTTATTCTTCAGGGCGGCACGCACCGCAACCTCGCGGTGGTCAAGGCGCAGGTTGATTTCATCAAGAACAAGGTGCCCAATGCCGAAGTCGTCGTGCATCCCTACCCTGGCGAAGCCGGTGCGATTGGCGCCGCGCTGTGCGCCATCGACTGGGCCAACCGAGGCGGCAAAGCGGCGTTCCGCGGCTTTGAAACCATCGAGGCGCTCACCTACAAAAGCACCACCAACGAGCACACCACTTGCAACTGGTGCGCGGTGAATTGCCGCCGCACGTTCATCGACGTCGACTTGCCCGGTGCAAAAGGCCGCGAGTGGAGCAAGGTGCCGCTGGAACCGGGCTGGGAGCGCGTGATCAGCGGCAACACCTGCCCGAAAGGTCTGCTCGAAGACGCCAATGAAATGCGTGTGGTGAAGGATCAACTGGAGAAAACAAAACGTGCTCACCCGAATATTGCAGAGATGGTCCGTGAAGACGGATTCCGCCGCCCTAGAAGCGCGCAAGAAATTGCGGATCGGGATTCCGAAGATTCTGAACATGTGGTCGACGCACCAGTTCTGGATGGGGTACCTGCAAGCGCTGGGCATTGAACCGCGCTACATAACCTGGTCGTCTGATAGCTCCGAGGATCAGGCACGCACGTTTGCCAAGGGCCGCGGCACGGTCGATTGTTGTTATCCGGTGAAGTGTGTCTCCGGGCATTACGGCGAGCTGCTCGCGCTCGACAAGCGCCGCAAGATCAACGTTCTGTTGGCACCCATGGTGTATTCGCTGCCTTCCTATCTGAAAGGCAGCGTCGTTGATTCCATCGCCTGCCCGCGCGTGATGGCCGCGCCCGAAAACATCAAATCGGGCTTTCTCAAAGAAGGCGACGCGTTCAAGGAACGAGACGTAATCTATTGCTCGCCGATTGCATCGCTTGCCGATCCGGCGATCGTGCCCAAGCAATTGTTCGAGGGCATGAAGGACGCGATTCCTGGTCTCACCATGGAAGAAACCAAGCGCGCGGTCGATGCAGGGTACGCCGCGCTGACCGCGTTCAACGAACGTGCGCGCGCCAAGAGCCGCAAGGTGCTAGAACACTGCGCGAAGACCGGCACGCCGTGCCTGTTGGTGGTGGCGCGTCCCTATCACATGGATCCCGGCATCGGTCACGAAATCGAAATCGACATGCAGGCGTACGGCTACCCGGTGTTGTGGGCGCAGTATCTGCCCATAGACGCCGATATTCTCGACTGGATGTTTGCACCCGATATTAGAGACGGCTACATCAAGAACACACTTGATGTCGCCGACGTGTGGCCCTCGTCGTACAGCGCCAACACCAACGAGATTTTGTGGGGTGCCAAGTTCGCCGCGCGCATGCCGTGGATCGCCGGCGTGATACGGCTGGCAAGCTACGAATGCGGCATGGATCAACCGACCTACACGCCGGTGCAGCAGATCGTCGAGCGTTCGGGCACGCTGTTCTTCTCGTTCCAGGAACTCGACTCCACCAAGCCCGCGGGCTCGGTGAAAATCCGCGTTGAAACCATCGCGCACTATCTCGAAAAATACGCATCCGAAATCATCGCGCGCAAGTTGAAAGTGTCGCAGCCTGGATGCCCGCTGTTGCCGGCGACTGATGAAAAAGATGTACCGCAGCCAGAGAAGGTTGCAGTACCCGCTTGATTGCCCGCTTGTGAGATTAACGTAAGTAATTGTTTTTAAACACTTTTTTATTTTCCTGACGAACCACTGACCTCCGCGTCCTAGATAAGGAATCCGCTGTTTGCCCGACTGACTGCAAGGGCGGATGTTTCAAGTGATACGCATTACACCCTTACTGAATGGAACGACGCATGCGCGGATTAACTCTCGAATCAGGATACTGGCCTCTGTTCATGGCGGCTGTCGTACTGCCCGGCGGCGCGCTCTTGCTGGCATGGGTGCTGATAAGGCGCTACATTGCGGCGCGCAGAGCCGCGCCGGCCATGGTGCAAAACGATCTTGCAATAAGCGCAATCGAATTCGCCAATGAAAAATTGCAGCGGCGCGTTGCAGTGCATTGCGGCGGTGGCCGGCGCACTCCTTGCCGCCACGGTATTCGCCGCGCAACGGACGCCGGAACACGCGTTTTTCGCTGACGGAAAAAAGGGCGTCCAAGTTCTCGCCCATCGCGGCGGCGCGGGCCTGCGCCCCGAAAACACGCTCGCCGCATTCACGAACGCCGCCACGCTCGGCGCCGATATTCTTGAAATGGATGTACAGCTCACCGCCGACGGAGCGATCGTCGTCATGCATGATGTGACGGTTGACCGCACCACCAACGGCACGGGGCGGGTGGATTCAATGACGCTCGCAGCGCTGCGCGAGCTCGATGCCGCATACCGTTGGAGCCGCGACGGCGGAAAAACATTTCCCTATCGCGCGTCTCGCGTGCGGATTCCCGCGCTCGACGAAATATTCGCGCGCTTCCCGCTGATGCGCATGAACATCGAAATGAAAAACGCAAGCCCCGCGCTCGCGCAAGCACTGTGCGCGCTGACGCGCCAGCGCGGCATGAGCAAGAAAATACTGGCGGCCTCGATGAACTCCGAGGCGATTGCTACATTTCGCCGCGAGTGCCCCGAAGCTGCAACGTCAATGACGGCGAGCGAGGCGAAATGGTTTTATGCGCTGCACTTCGTCGGTCTCACCAAGACATACAAGCCCAACGGCCTGGCGCTGCAAATGCCTTATCGGCTGGGTGAGCGCGTCGTGGCGACCGCCGATCTGATACAAGCCGCGCGCGGCCGCGGTCTCAAAACACATGTGTGGACCATCAACGACGAAGCGTGCATGCGCGAACTTATCGCGGCGGGCATAGACGGCATCATCACCGACCGGCCCGACGTGCTGCTTAAAGTGCTGGGGCGCGGCAAGATCGATTGAGTTCGGCCGTCAAGAGATGGCCGCCAGCCCGTACTCCGCAACCTATTCGGTGAACACATTGAACTCAGAATAGCGCTTGCTTAAGTTGAAAACCACCCGCAATCATGCACCACACCAATGCCAACGTGCGCCAGCCCATGAATCTCATGGTGGTCTCCGGTTGTTGGCCATCTATCGGACACGTTCGCTATCTGAAGCCGAAGAGTTTTGCGGGGTTATCAACCAGCACCTTTTGCCGCGTGGCCGCATCCGGCATCCACCGTGCAACCAGATTGAAAAGATCAATCGAATTCACCTTGTCCGCATGCGAAAGATACGGATAGTCGCTGCCCCAGATCACGCGATCCGGCGCGGCGGCAATCAGCGCCTTGGCGATGACCGTTGAATCGGCGTACGTGGGTGTGGTGGCCATGCGATAGGGTGCGGTCAGCTTCATGTAACAACGCTCGCCATCGTTGCGCAAAAAATCGATCATTTTCAGCAGACCCGGCTGCTGGCCGCCGTCGCGCGCGAGAAACATGCCGAAATGCGCCAGCGTGAAATTCGATTTCATTTTGCGATAGACATCGAGCATGTCGATGATGAGCCAGCTCGGCGACAAAATGTCGATCTGCCAGCCGGTCTCGGCGCAACGCGCATCCAGCCGCAACAGGCGCGCGAGATGTTTTTCCATCAACCCGGCTTCGCGCGGCCGGTTGGGCGGCCCGAGATTAAAACGGATGCCCGCCACGCCGGCGTTATTGAGACGCGCGAGCTCGGCATCGGACGCGTTCTCGTCGATATCAACGATGCCACGCGCGTTGCCGCCGCACAACTTGATGGCGTCGAGCATGCAGGTGTTGTCGCGGCCATAGGTGCTGGGCTGCGTGAACACCATGCGCTCGATGCCGCAGCGGCGCGCGAAATCCAGGTAACCCGCCATGTATTCGGCAAGCGGTATCGCCGGCGGCGAATTGCGGCGCTCAGCGCTGTACGGATAGGTAACAGGGTCGCCGAAGACGTGCAGATGGCAATCACAACTCAATGATGGGCCTTTGACTTCAGGCGGTCTCTGATCAGCCGGCATGTGTTTTCCCGATTCGTTTCGATCAGCGATGATACTGGTTTTGTTGGATGCCGAATGCATGCACTCTTGCGTGCGCTGCGTCCAATCCATGAGCGGCACCGGCTGGCCGCCCCGGCACTGGCAAGGTAAACTGGCCTCCCTTCTGGAGATCAACCGCCGTGACTGTTTATTTCAAAATTGCTTCAGTGTGCGCTCTGGCGCTGTTTGCGGCGCACATGGCCAACGCCGCGCAGCCCTTTCCATCCAAACCAATTCGTCTGATCGTGGGTTCGCCGCCGGGCGGCGGCAACGATATCGTCGCGCGCATACTCGCCGCCAAACTCACCGAAAACTTCAGCCAGCAAGTGATTGTTGACAATCGCGGCGGCGCCAACGGCATCATCGGCATGGAACTCGCCGCGCGCGCCGCGCCCGACGGCCACACGCTCTACATGGGCACTACCGGCCATCTGAGTGTCAACGCGGCGTTGTACCCGAAGCTGCCATTCGATATCGAACGCGATTTTGTGCCGCTGACCGAAGTGGTGTCGTTGTCTTTTCTGATTTATCTGCATCCCTCCGTTCCGGCGAAAACACTCGGCGAACTGATCGCGCTTGCCAAGGCGAATCCCGGCAAGCTCGCATGGTCATCCAGCGGCAGCGGCGGCCTGCCGCATCTCACCGGCGAACTGCTAAAACTCAATGCAGGAATCAATACGCGCCGCATTCCGTATAAAGGCAGCTCGCCCGCGTTTAACGACCTGCTCGCTGGGCAGGTTCAATACTGCATCGAGGCGGTGCCGATAGGCTTGCAGCACGTAAAGTCAGGCCGGTTGCTCGCGCTTGCCACCACCGGCGGCAAACGCCTGCCGTTCTTGCCCGACGTGCCCGCGCTCAATGAAACCATCGCGGGCCTCGAAGTCTATAACTGGTACGGCATGATGCTGCCGGCGGGAACTCAACCCAATCTTGTTGCGCGTTTGCACGGCGAAATCATCAAGGTGATGAATGTGCCTGACACACGCGCGAAGCTGATCGCCCAAGGCACCGACCCGGTCGGCAGCACGCCCGCTGAATTCACGCTCCGCAGACGAGCGGAGCAGACAAAATGGGCGCGCGTGATCAAGGAAGCCAACATCAAGGCTGAGTAAAAATCAGCTCTTGCCAGCGAGGAGTACTACGATGCGTTTATGGGTACAGGTTTTCTCGGCGCGCGAGCGCAATCCAAATTATCACGAGGCGTTGGAGGCGCATCTGCGCTCCGTCGTAGAGCCAGGCACCGAGATCAAGGTGCATGGCACGAAGAAGGGCGGGCTGGGCGAACAGTTCCGCATTTTTCAGGCAATAGACACGCCCGACATCATCGAGAACGTGCTCAAATGCAAATACGCCACGGGTGACCAGCGTTACGACGCGTTTGTCTCGCTCAATTCCACCGACCCCGCGCTGGTCGAGGCGCGCGAAGTGCTTGAAATACCCGTGCTGGGATTTCTTGAAACAACCGCGCTGATGGCGTGCATGATGGGCAAGACTTTTTCACTCATCACGCCGAACCCGAAATTCGCGCTTTCGTTTGAACAGAAACTTCAGCTTTACGGCCTGACCGAACGCCTGACCTCCATCGAGGCGATGAACATACCCAAGCTCGCCGATTACCGGCAGGGCTTTATCGACCCCGCCGCGCACCAGCGCATCATGAACGAATTCGACAACGCCGCGCGGCGCGCGATCGCGGCCGGCGCGGAGGTACTAATCCCCTGCGGCTCGCACGCCGTGCTGCAGGCACGCAGGGGTTTAAGAGAAATCGACGGCGCGCTGATCATGGATGGCCTCGCCGTGCTGATCAAGATGGCGGAAACCGCGGTGAAGCTGCAAAAAATCATGGGCACGATGGTCAGCCGCAGGATGCTCTACCAGATGCCCGACAAGGACGTGCTTGAAAAAGCGAAGAAGGATTACGGTATCGATCTTTGATTGCTAAAACGCCGACTCCGCCAGCGCCATCACGCTGTCTGCTCCGCCGAGCACCGTACGTCCGTATGCCGCCGCGCGCGGCAGTTCGTGTTCCACATAAAAGCGCGCGGTAACCATTTTGGATTTCAAGAATTCGCTATCGGCGCCCGCCTCGCCGAGTTTGCGTTTGGCGACCAGCGCCGAGCGCGCCATCATCCAGCCGCCCGCCATCGTGCCGAACTGTTTGAGATACGGCACCGCCACTGCCGCCACGGCGTTGGGGTTTTTCGGAAACGTCTCCACGATCCAGCGTGTTGCCTCGGCAAGCGCATCGATTGATTGCGTGAGGCCCGCGGACATCGCCGCGCAGTCGCCGCCCGCGGCCGTGAGCTCGCCCGCGCATTTGCGCATTTCCTCGATCAACGCCAATGCGGTGGCGCCCTTCTCGTAACCCACCTTGCGCCCGACAAGATCGTTCGCCTGTATGCCCGTTGTGCCTTCATAAATCGTGGTGATGCGCGCATCGCGCAGATACTGCGCGGCGCCCGTTTCCTCGACAAAACCCATGCCGCCGTGTATCTGCACGCCGGTGGAAGTGATCTCCACGCATTGCTCGGTGCACCAGGCCTTCACTACGGGGATCAGCAAATCCACAAGACTCTGGCTGCGGCGTTTTTCAGCAGCGTCCGGGTTGCGTTTTGCCTTGTCGAGCAAGGCGGCCGCGACGTACGCAATCGCGCGCATCGCCTCGATCTGCGACTTCATGCTCATCAGCATGCGCCGCACGTCGGGGTGATTGATGATGGTGACCCTGTCGCCGCTGCGCTGGCCGATGGCACGGCCCTGCACGCGCGTCTTCGCGTATTCGAGGGCGTGCTGATACGCGCGCTCGGCGATGGCAACGCCTTCGAGGCCTACGCCCAGCCGCGCGTGGTTCATCATGGTGAACATGCACTCGAGACCGCGATTGGGTTCACCAACCCGGTAGCCGATCGCGCCGCCGGCATCGCCATATTGCAACACGCAGGTGGGGCTCGCGTGTATGCCCATTTTGTGTTCGATAGAGACGCATTTCACGTCATTGCGTTTGCCTGGCGTGCCATCGGCGTTGACCATGAATTTCGGCACCACGAAGAGCGATATCCCCTTCACGCCTTCGGGCGCATCGGGCAGTCGTGCGAGCACGAGATGCACAATGTTGGCCGCCATGTCGTGCTCGCCCCAGGTAATGAAAATCTTGGTGCCACTGATTTTGTAATGATCGCCATCGGGTACGGCCTTCGCGCGCACCGCCGACAAATCGCTGCCCGCCTGCGGCTCGGTCAGATTCATCGTGCCGCTCCACTCGCCGCTGGCAAGCTTGGCGAGATAGGTCTGCTGCAAATCGGCGGATGCATGGTGCTGCAAGGCCTCGATCACGCCAGAAGTCAGCATCGGGCACAGGCAGAATGACATGTTGCTGCTGTTCCACATCTCCTGCACCGGGTTGGCGACGATGTGGGGCAAACCCTGCCCGCCGAAATCAGTTTTTGCCCCCAGGCCATTCCAGCCGGCATCGACGAATTGCTTGTAGGCGTCGCGAAATCCCTCGGGGGATTTCACCACGCCGTCCGACAACTGTGCGCCTTGCGCGTCACCCACGCGGTTCAACGGCTCCAGCACTTCCTGCGCGAACTTGGCTGCTTCGTCGAGCACCGAGTCAACCAGATCGGAACTGACATCCTCGCAACCGGGCAAGGCCTTGACTTCGGACAAGCCCGCCAGTTCGTTGATGACGAATTTCATGTCTTTTAGTGGCGCGACGTATGACGACATGGCTCTGCTCCGTAAAAGTATGGCAATACCTACGTTCCATATTACCGTAAAGATTGCAACGTTACCCCAGGCGTATGCCTGCTTGCTGAATTACCTTCAGCCATTTTGCGAACTGCTCGGCATTCAGTTTGCCGAGCTCCGCCGGCGTCGAGGTGCGCAGCTCGATGCCTTCGCCGGCGAGCCGCTGCCTGACTTCCGGCGTGGAAAGCCGCTGAATCACTTCGCGATTCAAGCGGTTGATGATGTCGGGCGGCGTGCCGGCGGGCGCGACCACCGAATAAAACTGTTCAAGCTCGAAACCGCGCAACCCGGATTCGTCGACCGTGGGAATATCCGGCGCGAGCGAGGTGCGTTTAAGACTGGTGACACCCAGCGCGCGCACGCGCTTCTCGCGCACTTGCGGCAGCGCGGTCAAGAAGTTGGCGATCATCACGAACGTCTCGCCTTGCAGCAGCGACATCATCGCGGGCGCGCCGCCCTTGTACGGCACGTGCAGCATTTTCACCTGCGCCAGGGCCTGAAACAATTCACCGCCGAGATGCGCCGGGCCGCCCTGCCCCGTGGACGAATACGTAATCTTGCCTTCGCTCGCCTTTGCCAGCCGTATCAGATCGCGCACGTTCTCCGCCGGAAGCGACGGATGCGTCACCAGCATATACGCCGTGGTGCCGATCAGCGAGATCGGCGCAAAATCCTTCACCGGATCGTACTTGCGATCGACAATCAGCGCGGGGCCGGTGATCAAGGTCGCGGCACTGCCGAGCAGCAACATGTAGCCATCCTTCGGCGCACGCGCCACCATCTCCGCCGCAATGCCGCCGCCCGCGCCGCCGCGATTGTCGGGCACAATTTGCTGGCCCAGCGCGGGGCTGACTTTTTCCGCGATCAGGCGTGCGACGGTATCGGTGCCGCCGCCGGGGGCGTTGGGCACGATCAGGCGGATGGGTTTTGAGGGGTAGGTTTGGCCATGGGCAATAGGCGCGGTTGCTGGAATTCCCAGCATGGTCACCACACAAACAACGCTGATTTTGGAGTTTCTGTTCATTGCAAATATTCCTTTATTGCGCATTCCGCCAGGCGCAATTAAAGATTGCGCCCTACAAGTTCAAAACAAAAAAGGGCGCAACCCTTGCGGATCACGCCCCTTTGCCGCATCCCTGATGAACTAACTCAGCCCAGTTCCTTCACCATCTCCGGCACGGCCTTGAACAGATCATCCACGATCCAGTAACTTGCTATCGAGAAGATCGGCGCTTCAGCGTCCTTGTTGATGGCGACGATGACCTTGCTGTCTTTCATGCCGGCCAGATGCTGAATCGCGCCGGAGATGCCGACCGCGATGTACAGCTCGGGGGCGACGATCTTGCCGGTTTGGCCGACTTGATAATCGTTGGGCACAAAACCAGAATCAACCGCCGCGCGTGATGCGCCCACGGCAGCACCCAGCTTGTCTGCCAGCGGTTCGAGAATTTTGAAATTCTCGGCGCTGCCCATGCCGCGGCCGCCGGAGACGATGATGCGTGCCGCCGTCAATTCAGGACGCGCGGACTTGGTGAGTTCCTGTCCGTTGAACTTGGACAAGCCCGCATCCGGCGCAGCCGCCAATGTCTCGACCGCCGCACTACCGCCCGCGCCCGCCGGATCAAACGCCGTGCCACGCACGGTGATGACCTTGATTGCGTCGCTCGATTGCACCGTCGCCATCACATTGCCGGCGTAGGTCGGGCGCACGAAGGTGTCGGCGGAAACCACGCCGCTGATGTCCGAAATCTGCTGCACGTCGAGCGTGGCCGCCACGCGCGGCATGAAGTTCTTGCCGAAGCCGCTGGCGGGTGCAACCAGATGCGTGTAGTTCTTGGCGATGCTCAAAATCAACGCCGCCATGTTCTCGGCCACCGCGCCTTCGTATTGCGGCGCATCCGCGAGCAATACCTTGGCTACGCCAGCGACTTTCGCCGCCGTGGCGCCCGCTTCCGCGCAACCGTGCCCGGCGATCAGCACCGTGACATCACCGCCAAGCTTGGTGGCGGCCGTAATTGTGTTCGCCGTGCCCGGCTTCAATTGCTTGCCGTCGTGTTCGGCTATGACCAGGACTGCCATTAGATTACCCTCGCTTCGGTCTTGAGTTTGGCTATGAGTTCTTTTGCGTCGGCCACCTTCACCCCGGCGCTGCGCTTGGCGGGTTCTTCAACCTTCAACGTCTTCAGACGCGGCGCGGGGTTTACGCCCAGCGCGTCGGGCTTGATGACCTCCATCGGTTTTTTCTTTGCCTTCATGATGTTGGGCAGCGTGACGTAACGCGGTTCGTTCAAACGAAGATCGGCCGTGACCACCGCCGGCAATTTCATTGTGAGTTTTTCCAGACCGCCATCGATTTCGCGCGTGATGTCGGCGCTGTCGCCGTTGATCGTCACGTTCGAGATATGCGTCGCCTGCGGCCAGCCGAGCAGCGCGGCGAGCATTTGCCCGCACTGATTCGAATCGTCGTCGATCGCCTGCTTGCCCATGATGACGAGGCGAGGCTGTTCTTTTTCGCAAATCGCCTTCAACACCTTGGCCACCATCAGCGGCTGCACTTCCTCGGTGGTTTCGACGAGGATGCCGCGATCCGCACCCATCGCCATCGCGGTGCGCAGCGTTTCCTGACACTGCTGCACGCCGATCGACACCACCACGATTTCGGTGACGATGCCCGCTTCTTTCATGCGTACTGCTTGTTCCACGGCGATTTCGCAGAACGGATTGATTGTCATTTTGACATTGGCCGTTTCGACTCCGCTGCCGTCTGACTTGACGCGCACCTTCACATACGGGTCGATCACGCGCTTGGCCGTGACCAGGACTTTCATTGATTCTCCTTCAGGGAAATTAACAACTGGGTAAACAACTTGGGAAAGAACAGGACTGACGAAACGGCGTATTTTAGCGAAAAGCCCTCGCGCGCGAAACCTTCACGTAATCAGCGAATTACGTAACTTATTGTTTTTATTCATGTTTTTTACATCGTGGACTCGTGCTTGCGGCACATCAGAGCATCGCACGCATGGGCAGAAACTTCACGAAGCCAGGCGTCATCGCCTCCGAACTCCTGGGTTTACACTGCGCGGCCGAGAGTTTTTCGGCCCACTCGCGATAACGCAACACCAGCGGCGGGTTCATGATGCATTCCGCGCGGCCGTGCGGGTGCCCGAAGTGAAACAGCAGGTGCCCGATCTCGTGCACCAGCATCAGCGCCGCGTGGCGCAGCGCCTCGTCTTCCGAATATGTCTCGTTGCCGCGCATCTGCCGCGTATTGTCGTCGCCGCCCATGAACGGATACAGGCTCAAAATCGCGGTCGTGCCGAAACGCGCCGACGGATTGACCGTGGTGAATCCGTCGGTGACACCGCCGCGAATCGCGCTGTGTATCGACACCGCGCCGTACTCCGCGCTGGCGATCAATTGATTGGTGATGACCACATCGAAGGGCACCGCGACGCGCGGCACGGCGCTCCAGTAGACCAGTTCATTGTACGGCATGTCGTCGATCAGCTTGCCGCCGAAGCGTGCGTTGAACATTGTGAAATCCACCAGCCGCTCGATATGCGTGCGCAACAGCGAACTTGCCAGCGCCTCGGGCGTGCGTTCCGTCAGCGGGCCGAATAAATACGGCTGCGCCAGCCCGTATAAATCATCGAACTCATCCGCCGCGCCGCGCAGGTAACTCGCGAAGCTCCTGCGCATGCGCTCGATATCGCCCGTGCCGCCGCGAAAATCGTAAATCGCGCCGTCGAGTGATGTGCGCAACTGCGCGGGAAATTTATCGAACACGTCCTGCACCTGCATCTCGACGGGGCGCGTGAACATGACCTCCACGCCGAAGTGTTCGCGCGCGGCCGCACGCGCATGGGCCAGCAACTTGTCCACGTCCTGCATCGAAAGCTCCACCGGCATGCGCGGATTGGCCACATACGCCACGCGCAACTCCGCCGCCCCGTTGGCAAGCTTGGGCAGGGCCAGCGCGGGGATGGGTTTAAACGGCTGGGCCGTGGCGGTGACGGCAAACATCATGCCGAGCATCGCGATGAGCATGCTCCAATAAGAACCATGCCTGGATGCGGCGCCAGAGCGGCGAACGTCAAGCCGCGATACGCACTCGAAAAACACTAAAAACTCAACACTGTAGTCATCACTCCGCCCGCAACCGCGCCGCGCCCACAACGATGCGCCATTTCTCAAGATCGCTGTCGATCAACTTTGCGAATTCGGCGCGCGTGGAGGAGCGCGCCTCGCCGCCCTGGTTGGCGAAGCGCTCGCGCACGTCGGCACCGGCTACGATTTGCACGAGCTCGGTGTTAAGCCTGTCAAGGATGCTCGCGGACACGCCCGCGGGCGCGAGCAGGCCGTACCATGTCGCGGTCTCGAATTCAGGCAGCCCCTGCTCTGCTATCGGCCTCACGTCGGGCAAAACCGCCACGCGCTTGCGGCTGGTGACGCCGAGCGCCCTTAACTTGCCGCTCTTGATCAGCGGCACGGCGTTGGTCATGCCGGACATCACCAGCTCGATTTGCCCGCCCGCAAGATCGATCATCGCCGGCGCCACGCCCTTGTAAGGCACGTGCGTCATGTCGATCTTCGCCTGATACTTGAATAGTTCCGTCACCAGATTGATCACGCTGCCCACCCCGGAAGAGCCATACCGCAGCTTGCCCGGATTCGCGCGCGCCAGCGCGATCAGCTCCTGCACCGAATTCGCCGCGACCGACGGGTGCACGGCAAGCACGCCGGGCTGCTCGAATATCAGCGCAATCGGCGCGAGATCGCGTTTCACGTCATAAGGCGATTTGCGATTCACCGCGGCATTCATGGTGATCGCGGTCGATGCCACCAGCAGCGTATAACCATCCGGCGTTGATTTCGCCGCGAGATCGACGCCCACCACCGAGCCGCCACCCTCGCGATTGAACACCACCATGTTCTGGCCGAGCCGCTGGCCCAGACGTTCGGCGATGGTGCGGCCCAAGATGTCGGCCACACCCGCGGGTGCGTACGGCACGATCACGCGTACCGGCTTGGCGGGGTAATCCTGCGCGAACGCAACTCCCGCCAACGCCAACGCCACAAATCCGACTTTTGCAAACGACACCATGGCGCTATCTGCCTTTAAAATCTGGCTTGCGCTTCTCGCGAAACGCCGCGCCCGCTTCCTTGCGATCCTCGGTGGAAGCGATCAATGCCGATAAATCAGCCTCGATGCGCAGTCCTGTAGGCAAATCGGTATCGAGGCTGCCGCGTACGGCTTCTTTCACCAGCAGCACCGACAACGGCGCATGTCCGGCGATTCGTTGCGCGAGTTTTTCAGCGGCGGCGAGCAACTCCGCGCGCGGCACCAGGCGGCTGATCAAGCCCATGCCGTGCGCGGCCTTGGCGTCAATTTGATCGGCGGTCAGCGCGATGTCGAGCGCGCGGCCCAGACCGACAATGCGCGCAAGCCGCTGCGTGCCGCCGGAGCCGGGCAAGGTGCCGCGAGCGACTTCCGGCAGGCCGAATTTCGCGTCATCCGACGCGATGCGTATGTCACACGCCATGGCTATCTCCAGCCCGCCGCCGAGGCAATAGCCGTGAATCGCCGCGATCATCGGTTTGCGCGCGCGGTCGAACGCGAGTATCCAGTGCTCGTGCGCGCGATTTTGCCGGTACTTCACCAGCGACCCCACGTCGCCAAAACCTTTCACGTCGGCGCCCGCGCAAAACGC
Source organism: Bordetella parapertussis (assembly GCA_945901405.1). Taxonomy (GTDB): domain Bacteria; phylum Pseudomonadota; class Gammaproteobacteria; order Burkholderiales; family SG8-41; genus CAMDLH01. Next base: position 23,248 of record CAMDLH010000058.1, read on the forward strand.
ACGCTCGCCCGCGCCGGTGAACACCATCACGCGCACTTCGTCGTCGGCTTCCGCGCGCTCTATCGCCAGCGGCACCGCCGCGCGCAGTTCGTCGCTGATGGCGTTGAGCGCCTGCGGACGATTTAGCGTGATCCAGGCCACCGTGCCGCGTTTTTCGTACAGAATGACTTCGTTCATAATAAATCGTAAGTAATTGTTTTTACATGATATTTTCTAGGGCACTGATTTCAGCACATCACGTGCGATCAGCATGCGCTGAATCTCCGACGCGCCTTCGCCGACTCGATAATGCCGCACATCGCGGTACATGCGTTCAATCGGATAACCCTGCACGATGCCCATGCCGCCGTGAATCTGCACCGCGCGGTCAGCGGCACGGCCGACCATTTCCGAACAATACAGCTTGCACATATTCGGCAGCGTGCCGACGTGCTCCCCGGCGTCGATGCGCGTCAGCGTGTCGTAGACCAGTGCGCGCGCGCTCGCCAGATCAACCGCCGAATCCGCGAGCATCCATTGTATCGCCTGGCGTTCCGCCAGCGGCTTGCCGAAAGTCACGCGCGCCTTCGCATGCGTGGCGGACATTTCAAGCATGCGGTCCGCCATGCCGATGCACGAACACGACACCGCCATGCGACCGTCGAGCAACGATTCCTTCGCAAGATCGAAGCCGCGCCCCACTTGCCCCAGCATCGCGCCATCGGGCACGACGCAGTTGTCGAATTCGATCTCGGCGAGCTTGATCACCGCCGAACCCATGGTGGTATCGACGCGCGTGATGTTGAACCCATTGGTGCCACGATCCACCAGGAAGGCGGTGACGCCGCCGCGCGTGCGCTTCTGTTGATCGGTGATCGCCATCACCATGATGAAATCCGCATCGTGCGCGCCGTTGATGTAATGCTTGCGGCCGTTGATGGTCCAGCCGGCCGTGGTCTTGTCGGCGCGCGTGGTCATCGCCGAGTTATCCGAGCCGCCAGCGGGCTCGGTCAGCGCGAACGCGGTGCGTAGCGTGCCGTCGATCAGACCCGGCAGATATTTGCGCTTTTGTTCATCCGTGCCATGGCGCGAAATCGCGATTGGCGTAAGCCCGCCGCCGCCGCTCGCCAGCAAACCGAAAATGCGGTGCGAGCGGCTGAATTCCTCGAGCATCAAGCAATATGGAAATAGCCCCATGCCCGCGCCCCCCGCAGACTGCGGCAGGCGCATCGCGAGATAACCGTGCTTGCCCATCAGCGGCAACACATGCGGCGGCAACACGCCGCTGGCGTCGATGTCCTTTTCCAGCGGTGCGAGTTCGCGCGTGACGAATTTGCGCAGCGCGTCGCGCATTTGAATGAGTTCGGGTGTCAGAGACATGATTGCATGCAAGCGCTACTTGTTGCTCTTACGATATACCACCATCTCGTGCTGCGCGCGCGCGAGTTCGGCACGAAGCGGCGCACGCGACCATTGCTTGTTGCGCGCAAAGGCGCGCGGCGCCTTGGCCATCAGTTCGCGCACCACATACCCGGCTTCCTTGAGCACGTCCGTGCTGACTACCGTTCTCACCAGACCGTGGCGCCGCGCTTCGTCGGCCTTCATGCGGCGCGCGCTCTGCACTAGATCCGCCGCCAAGGCCCTGCTTGACAGGCATTCGATGATCGCAAGCCCGGCCAATGCCGGCGTGCCCAAGTCGATTTCCGGCAGCGCAAACGATGCGGTATCCGACGCAACGATCACGTCCGCCAAAAACGCCATCATGGCGCCACCGCCGCTTGCCACGCCGTTGACCGCCGCGGCCACTGGTTTTTCGAAATCGACGAGTTGCATCAGCACGTCGAAAAAAGCTGTCGAGCGCTGCAAGTGATGCTCGGCCTCGGGTAGCGTGGACGCCTGCCGCACGTCCACGCCGCCGGAAAACACACGCCCGCCGGCAGCCGCGAGCAGCACGCCACGCGTGGCTGCGTCGCCGCGCGCTTCCTTCAGCAACCGCGCCAGCGTCTGCATCATTTCAAGCGTAAGTGCGTTGGCCTTTTGCGGACGATTCAATGTCACGCACAACAGGCCGTCGCGCGTTTCAATGGTCAGTTCTTCGGGGATATTCACGTTTGACGTTTACACAGATGGATGCTGAACAGCGGAGCACAGTGCAGCGCGGCGGCCATTCAACAAATAATTTTTAACTTATTGTTTTTATTGACCTTTTACAACAACATCGATTACTAAAACTTGAATTCCGCATTGATGCCGACCACACCGTTGCGCCCCGGCGCGGGTTCAAAGAAACGGTTGTTGGCTTCAGCCACGATCACCGATCCAACGTAGCGCTTGTCGCCAACATTGTCTATGCGCACATATTCAGTGAGCTTCCAGTTCTTGCCGCGTTGTTGCAGGCCGGCGCGCAAATTCCAGATGTTATAGGCGGCGGCGGAATCGGCGTTCTGATCGTTCACGTAAATCTTGCCGCTGTGACGGAACTCAACACCGGCGTGAAATCCGCTCGCGGCATGGCGCCATACGAGCTCGCCGAACAGGTTGCTGGCTGCGATGCCGGGGAGCTTGCTGCCGGAGTTAACGGTGACCGCGACCGAGGGCGTGCCGGTAACCGTGGTAAACCGTTGCGTGAAGCGCGCATTAAGCAAGGTGTAGGACAAAGCCGCTTCAAATCCATGCGCGAATTTCTGCTCCCAACCCAACTCCAACCCTTCGCGGCGCGTGCCAGGCACGTTCTTGAAATCAGAGCGTCCGCCCGCATTGCTGTTAACCACAATTTCATCGGTCACATCAATGCGAAATACCGCTGCATTCACGCGCCCGTTGTCGCCCAGTAGCGTTTTTATACCGATTTCGCGATGCAAACTTTTGGCGGGCCGCAACGCGAAATTCAAACCAGTCACGCCGCCGGGCCGATACGCAAGCTCCGCAAAGGTCGGCGTCTCGAAACCTCTGCCGACATTGGCGTAAACATTCAGCGTTGGAGTGATTTTATAAGTCGCCCCAGCGCCGGCGTGGTGCGTGCATAATCCACCGAACCGCTGTCATTGCCGTTACCGGTCGCGATGAAGTAGTCCGTCGATTCAAAGCTCACGCGGCTGTGCCGAATACCCGCGAGCAAATTCAAATCCTTGATGACCTGCCATTCGGCTTGAGCGTAGAAGTCGGTATTGGACACCACGTTATCTTCATTGCGCTTCAACGCCCCGGTGACGCCGAAGACATTAAGAAATCCGCGGCGGCGTTCTTTCATGCGGTCATAATCGACACCCGCGCTAACGGTGAACGGACCACCCGCCATACGCCTTTCGTGCGTGAGCCGCAGCGCGGCGCCACCGTAACCGCGATCCAGATCGACCACGCCGCCGGAATGCGTGCTGCCGCCCTGCGTGTTGGGCACCAGCGGCGATATGGGTATCGCCAGATGCTGCGTCACCTGCCGGTCGCCAAAATACGCCCGTGCGTTGAGCCTGGTGCCACCCGCAAACGCCACATCGTACGTCAGTCCCGCCTGCGACTGCGCGATGCTCTTGCGCGTATTGAAGTTAATCGCGTTTGCCCCCGCCGGATTGCCGCCCGCCTGCCTTGGGTTTGCCGTCATCTGTGCTCGGTCTAACCCAAGCGGATCTTGCGTCTCCGGCTGATCGAACACATTCATCACGAATGTGAACACGCCAGCGCTGCCCAGATCGTATTTGATCTTGCCGTTAAAGTGATCACGCCGCGCCGCGCTGTGGTCACGATAACCGTTGGTCTCGAACCGCGATGCGTCGAATACCACGTTCACCGGCCCATGCTGGCCGCCGTATTGCGCGCCCAGTTTCCACGTGTCGAAGCTGCCGTATAAGCCGCTCACCGATGCCGTGGGTTCTTTCGGCCCATCGGCGGTGAAAATCTGGATCACGCCGCCGGCGGAGTTGCCGTACATACTCGCAAACGGGCCGCGCATCACTTCGATGCTTTTCGCCGATGAAAGGTTGAACGTCGCGGCCTGGCCTTGCCCATCGGGCATGGTCGCCGGGATGCCGTCGGCGATGAGCCGCAGGCCGCGCACGCCGAAGGTCGAACGCGCGCCGAAGCCGCGCGACGAAATCTGCAAATCCTGCGCGTAGTTCTGGCGATTGAGCACCGAAATGCCGGGCACTTTGTTAAGCACTTCCGACAGATTCACCTGCGGATTGGCCTCGCGTATCGCGCGCTGATCGATGGTGTCGATGGAGGCCGGAATATCCATGTTGTCACGCTCGACGCGCGTGGCGCTCACCGAAACCTCCGGCAGCGAAGCGGGTTTTTGCTGCGCATACGTGCCGCCCGTCATGCACATAAGTGCTGCCGCGACGGCGGCATGCAACGATGTGTGTTTCATTACCTCACTCCTGTTACGTGATTTTGATTACTTCAATCCGGCCAGATAGTGCGCAAGATTCTCGATGTCCTGCTCGGTGAGCGCCTGCGCGGCGCTCGCCATGGTGCCGTCAATATCTGGACGGGTGCCCGCCTTCAATCCACGCAACTGTTTTACCAGATATTCGTAATTCTGGCCCGCAAGCCGCGGAATATGATTCTGCCCCGCCAGGTTCGGCATGTGGCACGAGCCGCAGTAATGCATCTCCAGCGTCTTGCGTCCCAATGCGGCTTTTGTTGCATCCGCGTTGAACGCCGCCGGCAGCGGTTTTTGCGCCGCATAGTACGCGCCGATGTCCTGCATGTCGCGGTCGGTGAGTTTTTCGGCGAACGGCGACATCACCGGGTCGCGCCGGCGCTTCTCGCGAAACTGCACGAGCTGCAAAAAGGTATGCATCGCCGGTTGCGCCGCGAGCGAAGGCAGGCCCGGCTGCGTGGCGTTGCCGTCAGGCCCGTGGCACGCCGCGCAGGTTTGCGCCTTGCGCTTGCCGGCTTCGGCGTCGGCGCCGCGGGCGTTGACATGGACGCAAAACAGCAGCGCGCCCGTCAATAGATAGAGAGTCTTGTGCATCGCGTAACCGTGAACAAAAAACCCCCGCCACATGGCGGGGGTTTTTATGTTGCCGTGGAAACTACTTCTTGCCGAATGAGATGCGGAACAGCGCACCCGCCACATCATCCGACACCAGCATCGCGCCGTCGGGCATCACGAACACATCCACCGGGCGGCCCCAGTAGGTGTTGCCCTGCGCCCAGCCTTCGGCGAACGGTTCGTACTTGGTGACCTTGCCCGTGCCGTCGAGCGTGACCTGCATCAGGTTAAAGCCGATCTTTTGCGACTTGTTCCACGATCCGTGGTTGGCGATGATCATGCGGTTGCGGTATTCGGCGGGAAACATATTGCCGGTGTAGAACTTCACCCCCAGCGGCGCGATGTGCGTGCCGAGTTTCAGCGCCGGCGGCGAGAACTCGCTGCATGAACGGCCTTTGCCATGCTCGGGATCAAGCGTGTCGCCTTGATGGCAGTACGGATAGCCGAAGTGCATGCCTTTCTTCGTCACGCGGTGCAGCGTGTCGTGCGGCAAGTCTTCGCCCATCCAGTCGCGCCCATGATTGGTGAACCACAGTTCCTTGGTGGCCGGATGAAAGGTCATGCCGACGCTGTTGCGCACGCCTCTTGCCACGGCTTCCATCACCCCGCTCTTCGGGTCGACGCGCACGATCTGTGCATGCGTATCCGGCGGCACGCAGATATTGCACGGCGCGCCGATGTTGAAATACAGCCACCCGTCCGGCCCCAGCGCCATGTACTTCCAGCCGTGCGGCTCGTCCTTGGGCAGCGCGTCGAACACCACCGTCGGCTGGCCGGGGTTGTCGAGATTCGCCTCGATGTTCGAGTACTTAAGAATGCGCGAAAGCTCGGCGACATAGAGATCGCCGTTGTGAAACACCACCCCGTTTGGACGATGCAAATCCTTGAGTATCGTCTTCACTTCGCGCTTGCCGTCCTTCTCGGTCACGGCATACACGTTGCCGACAAGACGCGCGCCGACGAAGATCGTGCCCTTGGCGCCACGCGCGATGGAACGTGCATTGGGTATGCCCTCGGCCCACAATTCAATCTTGAATCCGGGCGGCAGCTTGATCTGGTCGAGCTTCATCTCCGACGCGGGCTTCGCGGTCAGCCCAGGCGGATTGGGCGCGAGCGTGGAATCCTTCATCGAATCCGGGCGGCCCTGCTGCCACGACGGCGGTGGCGGTGGCGTCAATGGTTTTTGCGCGGGTTGCGCTTGCGGCGCGGCGGCGGGCGCGGCGGCGGGCGTGGCGGGTTGCTGTGCGCCTGCGATGCCTGATCCGAGTAATAGTAGCGCTGCCGCAATGCCAGCCGCGAGCGGACGGCAACGACGTTTAATGCGAGGGTGATCGATCATCATGGTTCCCCCTGTTACTGCGATTTGAATATGAACAATTAGCCTCCCGATCCACTGCAATGAACACACAGCGTGATCAACAAGCCGACAATGTAGAACGAAGCGCGGCAAGCATTATGCCGCAAAACCGGCATTCGATGAATCAAGAACAGTTGTTTAAAAACAAATACTTAAGATTAAGGATGAACTGCGGATTCACCCCATTGCCGGAGTGTAGTTAATCTGCGTAAATCTGCGTAACTCCGCGTCAAAAAAAAACTTCACTCCACGCGAATATTCGCCTCGCGCACCACCCTGCTCCACTTTACGTGCTCGCCCTTGATAAACACCGCGAATTCCTCCGGCGTATTGCCGATGGCGACGGAGCCATCGAACGCGAGGCGTTCGACGGTGTTGGGCATGCGCAGAATTTTGGCGATCTCGCCGTGCAGCCGATCGATGATGGCGCGCGGCGTGCCGGCGGGCACCATGATGCCGTTCCAGGTGCTTGCGTCGTAGCCGGGCAGCCCCGCTTCGGTGAACGTCGGCACATCGGGCACGGCATTGGAACGTTTCGCCCCGGTGACGGCAAGCGCGCGTATCTTGCCCGCGCGTATGTGCGGCACCACCGCCAGCGGCGCGCCCATCATCGACTGCACCTGCCCCGCAAGCAGATCGTTGATCGCGGGCGGCGCTCCGCGATACGGCACGTGCACGATATTGATCTTGGTCATCAGGCGCAGCAATTCGCCCGCGAGGTGGCCGGAGCCGCCCGGCCCCGAGGTCGCGTAGTTGATGTCGCCTGGCCGCGCGCGCGCAAGCGCCAGGTATTCGTTAAGCGTTTTCGCCGGCAGCGTGGGGTGCACTTGCAGCAGCAGCGGCTGCTGCGTCGCCAGCGTCACCGGCAGAAAATCGCGCTGCGCGTCGTACGGCATGCTCTTGTGCACGTAGGTGGACAGCACCAGCGTGGTGATGCCGCCCAGATAAAACGTGTAGCCGTCGGGCGGCGACTTCGCCGCAAGCTGCCCGCCGATCAGCCCTCCCCCGCCCGGACGGTTGTCGACCACGACCTGATGTCCCCACGTCTCGGCAAGGCGCTGGGCGATCAGCCGCGCCACGATGTCGGTGGGGCCGCCGGCCGGGAACGGCAATATCAGTTTCATCGGCTTCGCGGGATACGGCTGTGCGCCGGCCTGTGCCGCCGCACACAGCAGCGCACCAATGATGACACCGCGAGTCAGCCTCATCGAATTATCTGCCCTTGAATACCGCCGCGCGTTTTTCCTTGAACGCAGTCACGCCTTCAATGTGATCGTCGGTGAGCTTGACCGTGCTCTGGCACAGGTTCTCCTGTTCGAGCTGCGTCTCAAGCGTGGGCACGTACATCGCCTGGAACATTTTCTTCGCCAGCGCGATTGCAAACGTGGCCGAACTCGCAAGCTCCTGCGCCAGCGCCATCGCGTTTGCCTCGAGTTCCGCATCAGGCGCAACACGATTGATGAGGCCCCATTCAAGCGCTTCGGGCGCCGGCAACATGCGCGCGGTGTAGACCAGATCCTTGGCGCGCGCGATGCCCAGACGCTGCGTCAGGAAGTATATCGAGCCGCCGTCGGGCACCAGACCTATCTTCTTGAATATTTGGGAGAATTTTGCATTGTCCGAGGCGACTATCAGATCGCACGCCATCACGATCGCAAAGCCGATGCCCGCCGCCACGCCGCGCACCGCCGCAATCACCGGCTTCTCTAGATTGTGGATGGCGTTGATCATCGCGTGCCGAGTCTGCATGCGCGCGCGGCCCGCCACCACGCCGGCGTTGACCATGGTGGTGACATCGCTGCCCGAACAAAACGCGCGCCCGGCGCCGGTGATGATCACCGCGCGCACCGCGTCGTCGCTCTTGAACTGCGTGAACAACTCGGTGATGCGGTTGTACATCACATCGGTCAACGCGTTCAGCTTGTCGGGCCGGTTGAGCGTAACAACGGCGATATTGTTTTCAAGTTTGTATTCAATTGTCAATTCATGCGCTCCTTTTGTTCAATAGCCCTTTGCCGCGGATTGACGCGGATTTACACGGATAAAACCCATATTTTCCATTCCGGCGCAGACCGGACTCCATTGCGTTCAAATATGCAATGCATTCTGAATCTTCGGTAAACCTGGAATCCATCGGTACGGGAAAGCCGGGACGAGAAGCGGAGTGAAGCCGAATTGACCGTGCCGCATCGCCATTTTAGCCTATCGCTTCGCTGAACAAGAAATTGAGAGGCGCGCGCTACCCGATTTCACAGCTGAACATGCCGATGAGATCCCTCACATCGACCGCGTCACCGATAAATCGGCAGCCCGCGCGAGCCTGCAGGCTGCCGTCCGCAAGCCGCACCGCGCTCGCATAAAGAATCTGCAAATCAATTGCAATGGGAGACCCCAACGGTTGAACAATACGGCATCCGGTAAGCTCGGCGCCGGGTTTCAGTTTGATATTGCGATCGTGTACGACGATACCCAATCCGGCGCGGCTGATGTCCGTAATCTCCAATTTGAATCGGCCATGCCCCGGGCGATCCACGATGCACTTCGTGCGTAACCGAGGTGGTATAACGATACGATGATGATCCCGAACGTTATGCTGGAGGAGGTATTCCGGAAACGCCATCTAGTAGTTCGTTCCATTAATATAGTTACAGATTAGGCTATAATGGCCATGATCTTTGTGCAACTCTTGACGGAGGTGATCATGGCGGGAAAGACTAAACGTGCGGCACTGGTGTTGACGCCAGAGCAAAGGGCGACGCTCAAGGAACGGGCCGGATCGAGAACCGC
>CAMDLH010000059.1 GCA_945901405.1 Bordetella parapertussis
GGCAGACAGTCCCTTCCCCTTCAGGGGGAAGGCTAGGATGGGGGTGGGTTCTAGCGCTGCAACCACCCCCATCCCCGCCTTCCCCCTGAAAGGGAAGGTGTTTCTCTGTTTGCATAAAATCCCTTTCTGAGACATCACTTTGAATCGCACCCGTGATTCGCGGTTTACGCCAACGTCACGCAATTTCGAGTATGATTTTGTCTGGGTTCGCCGGGCTACGTCCGGATATTGGATCAACCTTTGAGGGAGACAAACCATGAGCGCCGTTTTGCAATCACAGCAACAAGCCCCCGCACAGTCCGCCAGTGCGATGAAAATCACCAAGGTGAAGCCGCTCATCGGCGCCATCGTCACCGGCATCGATCTGGCGCAGCCCATCGACGCCGCGACACAAAAGAAACTCTACGACGCGGCGGTTGAAAACGTGGTGCTGGTGATCCGCGGTCAGGCGCATCTCACGCCCGCGCAGGTGCAGGCCGCCGGCGAACTGTTCGGCGAATTGATGGAAGACCAGAACCGGCGCTATCTCGTTGATGGCTTTCCGCTGATCAGCGTGCTGGATAATTTTCACCTCGACAGCACGGGCAAACCAGCCAAGGTCGGCGCGAACTCCACCTGGCACACCGACCACACCAATCAGGAACTGCCGCCGAAATTCACCATGCTGTATGCGGTGGCGGTGCCGAACAAAGGCGGCGCCACGGGGGTGTGCAATTCGCGCGCGGCCTACGAGGCGCTGCCCGAAGATCTGCGCAACAAAATCACCGACATGAAAACGGAGAACACGCTGATCAGCAGCGCACGTTTCAAGATCGCCAACCCCGACATCCTCAAGGCGCAACTGGCATCGAAAAAGCCGCCTACAGTGCAGCCGCTGGTGCGCACGCATCCGGAAACCGGCACCAAGGCGGTGTGGTTCCACAAGAGCAAGACCGAAAAAATCATCGGCATGACACCGGAAGAAACGCAGGATTTCCTGCAAGACATCACCGACCGGATCACCCAGCCGCAATTCTGCTACGCGCACGAGTACCAGAAGGGCGATCTGCTCATCATTGACGACCGCGCCTCGCTGCATAAGGCGGGCTTTGATTTTGATCACAGCCAGCAGCGCAGACTCTATCGCATGCTGGTGCGCGGCGACAAGCCGTATTGATCGACATAGTTAAGCCCGGCGTTAATCCGCTACTCCGCCTTTGCGCCCGACTGCTTTACGATCTTGCCCCAGCGCTCGTAGTCGACGCGGATTTGCGCCTGAAATTCTTCCGGCGTGCTGGGTGACGATGTCTGGCCGATCACTTTCAGTCTGTCGCGCACATCGGGCGCGTTGAGCGCGCGCACGAAATCAGCGTTGAGCTTGACGATGATCTCGCGCGGCGTTGCCGCCGGCGCAACAATGCCAAACCAGCCGTAGACGTTAAGTTCCGGATAACCGGCCTCCTGCGTGCTCGGCACATCGGGCAACGTCTCGACACGGCGAACGCCCGTCACCGCCAGTGCGCGCAGTCTCCCCGCCTTGACCTGTGACACCGCACCGGTCACGCTCGAATACATTATGTCGACATTGCCCGCGACCAGATCGATGGTCGCGGGCCCGGAGCCTTTGTAGGGCACGTGCAGTATCTTGACGCCGGTGGCGACCTTGAAAAGCTCGCCAACCATTTGCGTTCCCGACGCAGAAGACGCGAAGCTCAACTTGTCCGGATTGCGCTTGGCGAGCGCGGCGAGTTCCTTCAACGTCCTCACGGGCACCGACGGATGCACCACCACCAGCCACGCTTCTTCCGTGCCGCGCGCGATGGCGGTGAAATCGTTCAACGCATCAAAACCCGGCTGCCGGTAGAGGTGCGGATTGATGGCGAGTGTGCCTACATACACAAGGGTGAGCGTGTAACCGTCGGGGGCTGCCTTCGCACCCAGGGCGGTACCGATGTTGCCCTGGGCGCCGCCGCGGTTTTCCACGACCATCTGCTGTCCCCACGCCGCGCTCACCTTGGCGCCGACGACGCGCGCGAAGCTATCCGTGCCGCCGCCGGGCACGAACGGCACAATGAGGCGGACTGGTTTCGATGGAAATGTCTGTGCGGACGCGAACGATAGCGCCAGCATCCATGCCGCGGCCGAGATTGCCAAATCTTTGATATTCATGTCGTGTTTTCCTGCTCAGATTGAAATATATCCATGACAAATCCGTGCCGCGGCGCCTGACAGAATTCAGATCGCGGCTCGCTCAAACAACCCCGGTCGAAGCCCGGCACACGCGCGTGCGGATTCAGGCGCCTCGACAGTCAGCTCGATCAGCGCGCCGGCCCCTGCCCCAGGCAGCCCCAGCACCGCATTAACAAACCGCTCGCGTTCCGCGTCGCTGGCAAATTCAGACGCCAGCGTATGAAACTTTGCAATGTAATCGTTGCGCCCGAAGGGCCTTGCTCCGTACGTGTGTGCGTCCGCGAAGTCGATGCTGTCTTCGATCGTGGCGCCGTCCTCCATGGTGATCACCACGCGGCCACCCATCGCGCGTTCGCGCGGCTCGGCCGACAGATAGCGGCGTGTCCATGACGGGTCTTCCACCGTGCGGATGCGCTTCCACAGCGCCACGGTCGAGGGCCGCGCCGCGCGCTCGGGCGCGTAGCTTGTGACGTGGTGCCAGGCGCCGTCCTCCAGTGCCACCGCGAAGATATACATCACGCTGTGATCCAGCGTTTCGCGCGTGGCCTTGGGATCGAATTTCTGCGGGTCGCCCGAGCCGGTGCCGATGATGCGGTCGGTATGGCGGCTGGCGTGGATCACCACTTCACGGATGCGCGCGAGATCGGGGATACGCCGGCGCATGCGGAAAGCGAGATCAATCATCGCCTGCGAATGAAATTCCGCGGAGTAGGCCTTGGTATAGGTTTCGAGTATGCCGCGTTTGGCTTCACCGGCATCGGCCAGGTGGATCGTGTATTCAGCCCGCGGCCCGTCGAGCAGCCACGCGATGATACTGTCGTCGCCCTCGTAAATCGGCGATGGAGAAGTCTCGCCGCGCAGCGCGCGGTCGACCGCCTCCACCGCGAGCTTTGCGGCGTGAGCGGGCGCATGCGCCTTCCACGAAGAAATTTCTCCCTTGCGCGACTGGCGCGTGGTAATCGTGACGTGAACCACATGATTGAGCGCCTGATAAATCACCTCCACCGGCAGCCTCAGCATTGCGCCGATGCCGCCCACCATGCCCGCCGCGATGTGTGTCAGATGGTCGATGCGGTGCTCATGCAGGCAGATCGACTTGGACAGGCAGACATCGATTTCATAGGCGGCGGCTATGCCGCGTATCAAATCCTGGCCGCTGGCCGCGCACTGCTGCCCCACCGCGACGATGGCCGAGATCATGTCTCCCGGATGATTCATGTCCACCGACAGAAACGTATCGTGGAAATCGAGCTCGCGCACCGCCGTCGCGTTGGCCCACGCCGCCCATTCGCACGCCACGCGCACGCCGCGCGGCATGCCAAACACCGTCGCACCGCCCGCATGCGGATGGGCCAGCGCCTGCGCGCGCGCGTTGGCCACCGGATGGCGTGCCAGCGCGGCCACGGCCGGACCGGCATTATCGATGATGCGGTTCAGGATCATGGCCTCGACCGCAGGGTCGATGGGCGCATCGTCAGCGGCGAGAGCCGCCAGTTTCCACGCCAGCAACTGCGTGCGCGGCGGCATTTCCGCGCTCTTGTATACACGGAGGAGATGCGGGGTCATCCGAGAGTCCCAATAAAGCCCAAGGGGGCTGTGTGTTTCGAAGAATCAACAAATCGAGCGTGCTTGTTCCCGCGGGCATTGGATCGTATCACATGACGTCAACGGTTGCGCTGGGTATAGGCGTTGTTAACACCGTTTTTCACCAGTCAGCAATCTATCCGGCGAAGGGCAAGCCGTCAACCGCATGAATTTTCACCGCATGAATTTCGCAAGCCCCGATGTTTTCCTGCGAATTCTTGCCCCGCAAAACGCTCCGCGGCGGCTGAGTTGCGACCCATCGGCGCCTTTACACGAGCACAAGCCGTGAGAACTCGTCAGCCTCGGCAAAAACCAGTCTGAGTCAGAGGCGCCGGCAGCCTCACATATTGCCGCGCCGCTGCCGTTCGAGCCGGCGCTCCTCCGTCTCCTTGGCGTCCAGCGCTTCCCATGCCAGGTTGACCATGCGGATACGCGCATGGTTGTCCGCGTAACCCCGGTTGAAATACAGGGCGATTCCGTTTGCACGCCAGGAAGCCGTCTGGCTGCTGGAGAATCCGAATACGCGGCTGTCGGTCTTATAGGTGCTGGTCTCGTGCGGCTTGCCGTATAGCCGAATCAAGTAGCGCTCCATGTCCCGCCAATGGTCGTGCCAGGCATGGACAGAAATTTCCACCACTACGCCTTCGCGCGTAATGACCGCCGGCGGAAGAAAAGGGATGCGTGTTTCGTCCTGAAGCTTTTGCGGAAGCCGCACTTCCTTGCCGTACTGGAGCGGTACCCAGCACGCCTTGTCCGTTTTCTGAAAGCCCGGATCGTAGTCACCCTTTTCATTCTTCGGGCACTCGCTCAACTGCGCCTCCAGCGGCTGGCCCAGGCGGATGCCGAACAGCGAATCCGGCGGCATCGGCTGTGCCGAGGCTCCCGCAGCGCCCATGGTTCCGGCGACTGCTGCCAACGCACGAAAAAACGAACCGGCTTTCTGCATCACGTTCATTTTTGACTCTCCTTGAATGCGCTCGCGCCCGCCGCGCCGTTAACCGTATCACCCATGGCCACGAATCAGTATGCCATAGGCCGCCACATGCGCTGCACGGCAGCAGCGGCGCGATACAATCCGGGCAATGTCCAATCCCCCAGCCTCTGCCGCCGAACCGCATAAGAGTTTCGCCGCGCTGCGCCACCCGCAATACCGCATGTACTTCATCACCACCGCGCTGGCGATGATGGCCGACAACATCGAGCACGTGATCAGCTACTGGGTGCTCTACCAGAAGTTTCATTCGCCCACGCTCGCGGGGGTGGCGATACTCACGCACTGGCTGCCGTTTTTGCTGTTTTCGGTGTATTCGGGCGCGCTTGCCGACCGCTACGACAACCGGCGCCTCATTCAGGTGGCGATGCTGCTCTACATTACCGCATCGCTGGGCTGGGCGATGCTGTTTCTCACCGACACCACGCAGCAATGGCACGCGGTGGTGCTGCTCACCATCCACGGCATCGCGGGCGTGTTGTGGATCCCCGCGAGCCAGTTGTTGATTCACGATATTGTCGGCGGCAAGAATCTGCAAAGCGCGGTGCGGCTCAACGCCACCAGCCGCCAGCTCGGCGTGCTGATGGGGCCGGCGATAGGCGGCGCGCTGATGCTGATCTTCGGCGCGGCGGCGGGCTTGATCATCAACGTGCTGATCTACCTGCCGCTGATCGTGTGGCTGGGCCGCACGCCGCACGGCCAGCGCAAGGCCCGCACGGCGGACGAGAAGAAGAGCGACAAGAGCGCGGGCGGCTTGCGTGACACGCTGGCGACACTGCGCTTGGCGCAGGGCAACCGCATCCTCATCAGCATGATCGCGCTGGCGGGCGTGTCGTCGTTCTTCGTCGGCAATGCGTTCCAGGCGCAGATGCCGGAATTCGCGCACGATCTGGGCACGGAGAAAGCCGAGTTCTCGTATAGCGTGCTGCTCGCCGCCAACGCCGGCGGCGCGTTCATCGGCGGCATGATTCTCGAAGCGCGCGGCCTGCTGCAAGCCAACGCGCGCACCGCGATCATCCTCACCATTTTGTGGTGCATCTCCATCGCGGGCTTCGCCATGACCGACAGCTACCCGTTTGCCGCGGTGCTGATGTTCGTCGCCGGGTTCCTCAATCTCACGTTCAACTCAATGGCGCAAACGCTGGTGCAAATACACGCGCCGCCGAATCTGCGCGGCCGCATGATCGGCCTATACAACATGTCGAACAATGGGCTGCGCGCGTTCAGCGGCGTCACCGTCGGCATACTGGGTGCTGCGATCGGCATCCACTGGTCGCTGGCGCTTTCCGCGCTGGTGCTTATGATGATCGCGATGGTGCTGCTGGCGTTTTCGATGCGCGCGGATAAACCGTAAGTGTTTGTTTTTAAAATGTTTTTTACTCATTCTTCTACTACGGCCATCCGCGGAAATGCAGGCGTAAACCACGTTTAATCGAGGCATGCACGCTGCAAATCCGCACCTACACTTTTCCCGTCACATGAATGCAACCGACGGGAGGTTACGATGTATGACGATTGGCAACTTTCTCCGCAGCGTGAAGACATCCTGATTCAGGAACGCGACATCAGCGCGGCCATCCGCAACGCCGATGACGCTGATTGGGAACTGAACGGCGATTTGCCCGCGCTGGAGCCTTTCGATCCACTCGCGGACGATCCCGAATAGCGGCAAGCGCTACTATTCACGAATCATCGTGGCAATATCGCACCGGCGCAAGGCGCGCTCAAGCTGCGCGAGTCGCGTTCCAGGCAACGCGATTGCAAGTCACGCCGAAAAACGGCCGGTTCGGATTTCGCGCGTTACTCTAATTTGATGCCAGCGCTCTTGATCACTTTAGCCCATTTGTCGCGCTCGGCCCGCAAGTAGTCGCCAAACTCCTCCGGCGAATTGGAGCCAACCTCACAACCGTCACGGGCAAGCCGTTCCTTGGTTTCAGAAACCGCGAGTACGGCCGCGAACTCCTTGTTCAGCCGTGAAATAACGTCCTTGGGAGTACGCGCTGGCGCGACTATCCCCCACCACTGGGTAACATCGTAGCCGGGAACCCCTGCTTCCGCGATCGTCGGCACGTCGTTGAGGGCCGCCGACCGTTTAGCACCGGTTACCCCAAGCGCACGCAATTTGCCGCTGCGTACGTGTGGTGCGCCTCCGAGTATGGCGGGCGCCATGACCGCCACGCGGCCCCCCAGAAGATCGATTACGCCGGGACCCGACCCTTTGTACGGCACGTGGGTCATGCGCGTGCCGGTCATCATCAGGAACACCTCTACCGCCAGATGTTGAAAGCCCCCCGCGCCAGACGAAGCAAAGAGAATTTCTTGTGGTTTCTGCTTTGCCAGCGCCACCAGTTCCTTTACCGATTTCGCCGGGAACGCCGTATGCGCGACAAGCACGCTGGGCTGATGCACAACATTTGTTACGGGCGCAAAATCGCGTAACGCATCGTACGGCGCCTTTTGATACAACAGCGGCGCGGTAATGAAAGTCGGCGCGGGCATGTACAAGGTGTAGCCGTCGGGCGCGGATTTGGCGACCAACTCCGCGGCTATCATATTGGCCGCCCCTGGGCGTGGCTCGACAACGACCGGCTGTTGAACCCGCTCGCTCAATCCCTGCGCAACAAGGCGCGCCACGCTGTCGTGCCCGCTTCCCGCCGTGGTGGCGGCGACGATTCTGATGGCCTTGGCGGGAAACTCCTGAGCGAGCACGGAACATGGCGCAAAAATCACCAGGGCCAGCAGCGTTGGCGTATTGATTACGCGAGCCACCAGTTCCAAGGCCTGTCGTCGATGCGGTTGCGATCTCATGCGTCCCCCGTTTCATGTCAGAGCCAACGTAAGTGCATGTTGACACCGCAAGCGTATAATCACAACTCACTGAAATTCATCAATTACTGAATTTGAGTTCACGACCATGGAACTGCGTGACATCGAATATTTCGCCGTAATCGCGAAACACGGCAATGTGACGCGTGCGGCCGAGGCATTGGAACTGACGCCGACCGCACTTAGCAAAAGCTTGCGCCGGCTGGAAAAATCGGTGGACGCGAAAGTCGTAACGCGCACGCCCAAGGGCGTGGAACTGACATCCGTTGGCCATGCCCTGCTTGCGCAAGTGCAACGCTTGCGCCTGACGCTGGCAGACGTGGCGCGCGAGGCGGCCGACCTTGGCAAGGGCCGAGCCGGCCACTTGCGCATAGGGGCGGGGCCCACGGTCTGCGAGAATCTGCCGCGTGTATTTGCGGCCTTGCGCAAAGAGGCGCCAAACGTGACGGCCAAGATCACCGTCACCGATAACGACGAGATGGTGCCTCTGCTTCAGAGTGGAGAACTGGACTTGGTGTACAACGACTGCTCCAAGACTTACGACGGCATCGTCATGGAGGATCTCTATAACGACGAGTGGGTCGTGTGCGCATCGCGCAACCATCGGCTGGCCAAGCTCAAACGCGTGACGATCGCCGACCTGGCGCGGGAACGCTGGGCCATTAACGCTCCCAACCTTACGCCACAGGCGGTGCTATCCGGCGCATTTTCGAAACTCGGCTTATCCGCGCCACGTGTCGCACTGGAAACGCGCTCGGTGCATCTCAGACTGCGCACCTGGGCCGCTTCCGATCTGCTCGGCTTCATGTCGAGGCACATCATCCGCGAGTACGCGCCGCTGTTCGCGCTGAAAGAATTGCCAGTCAAGGAGTTAGTGTGGCGCCGCAGGATTGTAGTGTTGTACCGCAAGGATGCCTACCTGTCTCCGGCCGCAAAGCGGTTTATTGAAGTCCTCAAGGCAACGGCGAAGGAAATCGCCGCGGAGAAGTAATAATTACGCCTTTGGTCAAATCACTCCGCCTTTATCCCCGCCGCTTTAACAACTTTTGCCCACTTCGTAATCTCCGCGCGCAGGTGAACCGCAAATTCCGCAGGTGAACTGGCAATAACTTCGGCGCCTTCATGGGCAAGGCGCTCCCTGATCTCCCGCATGAGCAGCACCGCGGCAATGTCCTTGTGCAAGCGCGCGACAATTTCATTTTGCGTACCGGCAGCGGCCAGCACGCCGTTCCACTGAACCACCTCGTAGCCGGGCACACCCGCCTCGGCAATTGTGGGCACTTCCGGCATAACCGCAGTGCGCTTTGTATCGGATACCCCGAGTGCACGCAATCGTCCGCCCCGCACGTGCGGCACGCCACTTACAACGCCCGTCATCATTACCGGCACACGGCCTGCGATCAAGTCGAGCATGCCCGGCCCCGGCCCTTTATAAGGCACGTGCAGCATGCGTGTTCCTGACATGATAAGGAACAATTCCATGTGTAAATGCTGGCTTGATCCTGCACCACCTGATGCAAACGCGATTTCGTCCGGTCGCGACTTCGCCAGCGCGATCAATTCTTTCACGGTTTTCGCGGGTATGGACGGATGCACCACAAGTATGTTCGGTTGCTTGACTAGCGCGGTTATTGGAACAAAGTCGCGGAGCGCGTCGTACGGCATTTTTTTGTACAGCGACGGGTTAATGGCAAATGCCGGTGGGGCTATCAACAGCGTGTATCCGTCCGGGGCGGACTTGGCCACGGCTTCGGTGCCGATCATGGTGCTGGCACCCGCGCGGTTATCCACCACGACCTGCTGACCCAGGCGCTCGGATAGCGGCTGTGACATCAATCGCGCCACGGTATCGCTGGCGCCGCCGGTTGAAGTGGGCACGACAATACGCAATGGCCGCGTTGGATACTGCGCATGCGCCTGAGTAAATACCGCCAGCACAGCGGCGAGCACCACCAGACTATTGCAAATTATGCGTCTCATGAATATCCCTTTTCCGCATTGAACAGCGGCACCCCCGAAGCATTGTCATGTTGACACCCGCTTGCGGTCTCCGCAATCATCCAGTTTTCCGACCCCGATGAATATTGGAGATCAGGATGGAACTGCGTGACATGGAATATTTTGCTGTTGTCGCTGAAAAGAAGCATTTGGGGCACGCGGCGGACGCGTTGGGCATGAGCCAATCGGCGCTGAGCAAATGTCTGCGCCGGATAGAGCTTTCGGTCGGCACGAAGATAGTCGTGCGTACCGCGAAGGGCGTTGAACTGACAGCGGCTGGTTTGGCGCTGCTGTCACATGTGAGCAAGCTGCGGCTGGCGCACGACGACATCAATCGCGAAATCGCAGACTTGAGCCAAGGGAATTCAGGTCATGTGCGCATCGGCATCAGCCCTGGGTTTGGCGAAGAATTGGTTGGGCCGTCCATCGGTTTGCTACTCGATGAAAGTCCGAATGTAACCCTGAAAGTGAAGGTGCTGACTCCCGCTGAAATGCTGCTGGCGGCCGGCAATGGAGAACTGGACCTCGTTATTACCAACACCGCCGCGTATCAGCAGGAAAACATGGTTCACGAACCATTACTCGACGATGAATTTGTGGTTTATACGTCGCTCGATCATCCATTGGGCAAGCGCAGAAAATTAACGTTGAACGATATCGCACAGGAGAAATGGACAGCCCATATCGGGTCTAACACCTGGAAAGCCCTGCAAAGGGAGTTTGCGAAACGCAAGTTGCCCGTGCCGCGCCTTGCCCTGGAGTCTGATTCATTGGCGGTGAGGTTTCACGCGATTACATCGTCCGGTCTTCTTGGATTTACATCCAGGCACGTTGTCAGGCACGCCGCGCCGCATTTCAGATTTACCGAACTCCGGGTCAGTGACTTGGCCTATGCGCGTCAACTCGATCTGTTTTACCGGAAGCAGGCGTACTTGTCGCCCGCAACCCGGCGGTTCATAACGATACTGAAGATGACCGCGAAGAAAATCAGAAACGAGGATGGGACTATGATTCGTCGTGCGTCATAGCGTTATAGCGTTATAGCGTTCCGCAGCGTTGGTTTGCTATCCGCATGGCGGCGCACCGGCATACCACTTAGATCACTCAACACGCGCGCCTGATTCCCTGACCACTTTCCGCCATTTCTCGATCTCCGTGCGGATGTGTGCCGCAAACTGATCGGGGGTGGTGCCAATCGGCTCCAGACCCGTTGCAGTCAGCCGCTCTTTCACGTCCGGCCGGGCAAGGGCTTTGACGGATTCCACATGCAGCCGGGAGATAATTTCCTTCGGCGTTGCCGCTGGCGCCAATAGCCCGAGCCAGTTCGAGGACTCATATCCCTTCAGCCCCGCCTCACTGATGGTCGGCAGATCGGGCGTGGAAGGCGAACGCGTTGCGCCGCTGACAGCAAGCCCGCGCAACTTGCCCGGCGGGAAAAAGTGTATCACCGTCGGTGCAGTGGGAAACCCGACGGACGCTTCGCCGCCGATCAAGGCGATCATCGACGGGCCGCCGCCTTTGTAGGGAATATGGTTCATCTTCACACCCGCCATGCTGGTAAAGAGCGCGGCAGCAAGGTGTGGCGAAGTGCCGTTGCCTCCGGACACGTAGTCGATCTGTCCCGGCCGCGCCTTCGCAAGCGCAATCAACTCCTTTACTGACTTCACGGGTAGCGTAGGGTTCACCACGAGAACATTTGGCGTGGCCGCAAGCAGCGAAACCGGCGCGAAGTCCCGGATAACGTCATAGCCGAGCGAGCGGTACAGCGACACGTTGATGGCATGGGCGGCAATGCCCACGAGCAAGGTGTAGCCGTCCGGCGGGGATTTCGCGGCGATCTCGGCGCCAATGTTGGCGCCGGCGCCGCTACGGTTGTCAACGACCACTTGCCGCCCTAACGCATCCGCCAGCGGCAGCGCAATGATGCGGCCAAATGCGTCACCAGACCCGCCCGGCGCCACCGGCACGATGAGTCGAATCGACTTGACCGGGTACTGCGCCCACACCGGCGCTGCCTGCGCGGCAAACAATGTCACCGGTATGAATATTACCTGAAACCGATTATTCGATGGACGCATCGCGTGTCTCCCGGTGTTCAATGACGCACCCATGTTGACACAGCCGTTTGATTACTGCAATTATTCACTCCTTATCATTCGATAATTGGCATTTATCACATGGACGCGCGCGACCTCGAGTATTTCGCCGTCGTAGCCGAGCACGGCAATCTGCATCGTGCAGCCGAGGCGCTGGATTTAAGCCAGCCCGCGCTGAGCATGAGCCTGCGCCGTCTGGAACGGTCGGCGGGAACAAAACTGGTGAAGCGCACGCCCAAAGGTATCGAACTCACCACCGTCGGAATCGCCCTGCTCGCGCATGCGCGGCGGCTGCGCCTTTCTTTCGACGACATCACGCGAGAAATTTCCGACCTTAGCAAAGGCGTTGCCGGGCATGTACGCATAGGGTCGTCGCCGATAAAGATCGATCCCCTCGTTTCGCCCGCCTGCACCGCGCTGCTCAAGGAAGCCATGAAAGTGACGGTGCATATCACTATCGGGTCGAATGACGTGTTGCTGCCGGCGTTGCGGCGCGGCGAACTGGATGTCGTCATTTGCGGCAGCCCCGCGTCCGTGCATGACGATCTCGTTCACGAACAGGTGAGCAACGAGAAGTTCGCTATCTACGCGTCGGCGCGCCACCCATTCGCCCACTGCAAGCAGGTTTTGATGTGTGATCTGGCAAAGGAGCGATGGGCGCTGACGCCGCGCGGCACGAACGCGCACAAAACGCTGACGAGATTGTTCGAGGAAGCGAGTCTGCCGCCGCCCGCCATCGTCATGGAATCCGCCTACATAGTCCCCAAGATGGGGTTGGTGGCATCCACCAGCGTGCTGGGCTTCACGCCATGGGCCGATGTGGCCGAAGCGGCGGAGCGTTTGCAACTGGTAATGTTGCGCGTACCTGGCCTTTCGGCGATGCGCAGCACGGGCATGTGTTATCGCAAGGATGCCTATCTGCCTCCGGCTGCAAAGCGTTTTGTAGAGATAATCAAGGCAACCGCGCTAGCCGCTAATAATCTTCACGCTACGTAAGCGGACGCCACGCGCGGCTGCAGCGTTAATCTATTCGCTGCTTCACTTCGCTTTGAGGCCGGCCAGAACCGCCACGCTGGATAGCGTCTCGATTTGCGTGCGCAGGATATTGTCGAATTCCTCCGGCGAGCTGGGCGCGGGAGCATAGCCTATTCCCGCCAATCGTTCCTTGATGTCGGGGAGCCGGAGTATGCGTGCGACCTCTTGGCTGATCTGATTCAGGATGGGACGCGGTGTCTTTGCCGGGGCCAGAAGTCCGTGTGAGGTTGCGGATCGCTTGAATTCGGGCAGCGTCTCCGCCATCGCGGGCACGTCGGGCAACAGGGGTGAGCGCTTTGGCGTAGTCACCGCCAACGCCAGCAGCTTTCCGTCTTTTACGAACGGCAATGCAGAGACCAGACTGCCGATGGAATAGTGGGTATGCCCGCCGAGGGTTTGCACCAGCGCTTCCGGGCCTCCCTTGTATGCCACGGTCGCAACCTTGATTCCGGCGGCAAGGCTGAATATCGCGCTGCTCAAATGGTCCCCGGTTCCAATGGGAGGCGTAGCGCAGATTATTTTGCCGGGCTGGGCCTTGGCGAGCGCGATGAGTTCCTTCACGGATTTGGCGCCCAGCGCAGGCGCCGCAGACAGCACTTGCGTGCCGAACCCAATCTGCGTGACACCCGCGAAGTCCTTGAACGGGTCGTAGGGAAGGCTTGGCTGCAATACCGCGCTGATTGCGAAACCAGTAACAAACAAAAGCGTATGGCCGTCCGGCGCGGCCTTGGCAACCATGCCTGCCGCCAGCGTGCCGCCCCCGCCCGGCCGATTGTCCACCACCACGGGCCGCCCCAGCCCCTCGCTCATTTTCTGGCCGATCAAACGCGCCAAGGTGTCGGTCTGGCCGCCGGGCGCGATCTCCACCACCAGCCGGATCGGCTTGTTGGGATACTGCGCTTGCGCCGGTGTTGTCAGCGCCAGCGCAGCAGCGACGCCGGCAATAATGCGGATTAGAGTCATGATTTTCTCCTGTGCTGCAAATGATGTTGACACCTTCATTTGTTCTCCGCAATGATCTGGAATTCCAAACTCAATGAATAAAAGTGATCGGGATGGAACTGCGTGATATTGAGTATTTCGCCGTGGTCGCCCAACACGGCCATGTCGGCCGCGCGGCCGATTCGCTGGAGATGAGCCAATCGGCACTCAGCAAGAGCCTGCGCCGGATCGAAAATTCAATCGGCACAAAAATAGTCAAACGCACACCGAAAGGAGTTGATCTGACTTCAGTGGGCACGGCATTGCTGTCGCACGTGCGCCGTTTGCAGGTGGCAAAGAACGATGTCACACGCGAAGTAGCCGATCTGGTGCGCGGGCAAGCTGGGGATTTGCGTATCGGCGCCAGCAACGGATTCGCCGAAGAATTGGTGGGAAAAGCAGGCGGCATTCTGCTGAAAGAAGCGCCCAAGGTAAAACTGAATGTAAAGGTGGTCACTACCGATGGGCTGCTTGCGACGCTGCGGAACGGGGATTTCGATGTGGCTGTCGGCGCCATACCATCGTCCACGTCCACCGATCTCACGCATGAACCCCTGCTCGTTGATGAATATGCCGTCTACGCGCCCGCGAATCACAAGCTCGCAAATCGCAAGCGCCTCACACTCGCCGATCTTGCAAACGAGCGTTGGGTGAAGTCAGCGGCCAGCGGCTTTTCGTGGCAGCAACTGCGCTTGGCATTCGAGAAAAGCGGCCTGCCGCCACCGCAAATCGCAGTGGAATCCGACTCGCGGGCGGTAAGGCTTAATACGATGGTTGCCGCGGGTTTGTTGCACTTCAGTTCGCGGCCCGTCGTCAGGCAGGATGCGCGGCTATTCAGAATCGTGGAACTTCACGTCCAGGAAGTGTCGTGGATTCGCCGCACCGATGTGAGCTTTCGCAGGGACGCTTACCTCTCACCCGCAACCCAGCGGTTCATTGCGATACTGAAAGCGGTAGCGAAGGAAATCGCGGCGGAGTAGATGTGGTGAACCGCGAAAACCCGATGAATATTGCGAACACTCGCCATTCAGTTCAGACTTCCCGCATCAGAATAAAAACGTAACGGATGTGCCATGACAGCTTCGAGTCGACATAAATTCGCAATCGCCGTAGTGACGGGAATAGCGCTCGCCGCCGTCCCGGCGTTTGCGCAGCCCCAGCAAAAATTCCCCACCAAACCCGTGCGCATCGTCGCCTCCACCACGGCGGGCAGTCAGCCCGACGGCCTCGCGCGTTTCATCGCGCAGAAAATGAGCGAGAGCTGGGGCGTGCCTGTGATCACCGATAACCGGCCGGGCGGCAGCGGCACGCTGGCCGCGGCGCCGGTGGCCAAGGCCGCGCCGGATGGCTACACGC
Source organism: Bordetella parapertussis (assembly GCA_945901405.1). Taxonomy (GTDB): domain Bacteria; phylum Pseudomonadota; class Gammaproteobacteria; order Burkholderiales; family SG8-41; genus CAMDLH01. The sequence continues at coordinate 15,037 of CAMDLH010000059.1, forward strand.
TGTTTTACGTTCTGCCCAATTTCATCATCAGCACGGGGATGCTGACGAGCCTGCCGTACGACCCGGTGAAGGATTTCAACGGCGTTGGTCACATCGGCGTCAGCACCAACATACTGGTGGCCGCGCCCTCGCTGGGGGTGAAATCGGTAAAGGAATTCAACGCGCTGGCGCTGTCACAACCGGGCAAGCTGATTTTTTCCACCAGTGCCGCGGGGAGCGCGGCGCACCTGAGCGGCATTCGTTTCAACATGGCCGCCGGATTGAAGGTCATACACGTGGCGTTCAAGGGCGGACCTGATTCGATGATCGAGGTCTTGGGCGGGCGCGCGCATTATCACCTGGGCACGCTGGGCGTGACGTTGCCTTTCATCAAGGAAGGCAAGTTAACCGCGCTAGCGGTGACCACGCCACAGCGCACGCCCGTGTTGCCCGAAGTGCCTTCGCTGGGCGAAATCTACGCCGAGTTCCAGCGCCCCGAAACATCGCACGGCTTGCTGGTACCCGCGGGCACGCCGCGCCCGATCATTCAGCAGATCGGCAAGGAGCTCATGCGCATACTCGCGCTACCGGAGATGAAGGAACGCATGCAAGCCATCGGCTTCGTGGGCACACCGGGCGGCCCCGAGGAATACGACAAGATACTGCGCGCGCAGATCGTGGCGATGTCGCGTCTGGTGCGCGATGCGGGGTTGCGGGGCAAGTAGAACGCTGCCGCGCGTCAAACGCGGCTAATGCGGCAACTCGCCGCGCACCAGCACACGGTAGAGCAGCCGGTACTCATTGGGATCATAATCGAAATGCGCGCGGTGCAGCGCCGCGCGGTTGTCCCAGATCAGCATGTCGCCCTTGCGCCATTTGTGGCGATAGATGAATTCATCCCTGACCGAATGTTCAAGCAATTCGTTGAGCAGCGCCTGCGTTGCCTCGGGCGTCATGCCGACGATGTTCTTGGTCTTTGCGGGAAGAATTCCAAAGTTCACGAATATGGGCTAGCCTGGGCAAAGTACTTGCCGATCACTTGGGAAGGAACGACGAGGCAGCATACGCTTACCATCGCGCTACCGAGATCAATCCTCTTGATGCCGGGATTTGGCGTGCATTTGGTGACTTACTTTTGAATGACATAGCGCGTCAAAACGAGGCTGAAGCTGCCTATCGTCGCGCCGTCGAAGTGGACCCCAAGGACGTTAGAACATGGCGCAGGCTGGGCGATCTTTATTCCTATTTCCTCGATAGACCTGAAATGGCGGAATTGGCTTACCAAAAAGTTTTACAATTTCAGCCAGAAAATCTAGTTGCCGCCAACAGTTTGCTGGCCATACATCTTACGTTACCGGATCGTCAGAGCGAAACAGAGGCGGCTTTCGAATCCATCGTTTCAAGAGCCCCGCCGGAGTGCGCCAACTTGCTCAGAATCATACGGGCATTGGCACAAAACAATTTTGGAGATGCCATCAACGCGCTAAAAGACGCTCTGCTTAGATTAAACGAAGGCGTATCGCGTGATTACGTCGGATTCTACGTGCTGGTGCTACGCCTTGCGGCACGACAAGGTTTCGGCGAAAAACTACTGGCGTGGCTGGACGAACAGGGTTTGGGTGATCGCTATTGGCCGCTGCGAGCAGCATATGACGCCTATCTCCATGGAGAGGGTCGACTAATGGACGTGAACCCGGAAGTGCGGGGCGCGGCAAAACTCATTTATGAGATGCTCGACTGCCCTCGCCGTTACAAGGAAAAATCGCCCGCAGAAAAGGACTCACCGGAAAAACCGCGAAAAAACGCCAAACGCAAAACTGGTCGTCGAATCCCTCCGAAAACGGAGCCGTTGCCGGCGTAGATATGGAACGTCATAACCTACGATTCGCTTTCTTCACCCTCCGGACCCGGCGCCACATCCTCCACCGTCGACAACTATCAGTAACGTCAGAAAGTCGCGCCGTAAGGCATACCCAATAGCAAGACGATTTTTTTCAATATCGCCGCGAGGAATACGGCAAACTTAATTCAAGATACAGATTTGCGCAGCAAGTAAAACGCCCCCGCGCGTGAAACGCGGCTAATGAGGCAACTCGCCGCGCACCAGCACCCGATACAACAATCGATACTCATTGGGATCGTAATCGAAATGCGCGCGGTGCAGCGCCGCGCGATTGTCCCAGATCAGCATGTCGCCCTTGCGCCATTTGTGGCGATAGGTGAACTCATCCCTGACCGAATGTTCCAGCAATTCATTGAGCAACGCCTGTGTCGCCTCGGGCGTCATGCCGACGATGTTCTCGGTTTTTACCGGATGGAAATACAGCGCCTTCATGCCGTTTTCAGGGTTGGTGCGCACCAGGGGCTGCAGCACCGGCTCGGGCTTCTTTTCGGCTTGCGCGTCGGCCGATTGGCCGGAGTACTTTGCGGAAGCGCTGCCCTGAAACACGTTGACGGTTTTCATGCCCTGAATTTTTTGGCGCATCGTTTCAGGCAGTGCGTCGTAGCCCGCGCGCATGTTGACCACTGCGGTATCGCCGCCTTGCGAGGGCAACGCGACAGCAAACAGACTCGTGTATTTGGGCGGCCGCACGTGGTTGGTGTGATCGGTGTGCCAGCCCGCGCCGTGTTTCACGCGTTTGCCGGATTTGTCCTGGTGCCGGTTCGACACTTCATGCACCAGCGGCAGATCGGGCAACGCGTATTGCGTGAAGTGCTGCTCCATCGGCTCGCCAAACAACGACACCGCCGCCAGATATTGCGCGGGCGTGAAATCCTGATCGCGTATCACCAGAGCGACATTTTCCACCACCGCCGCGTTAAGGCGCCGGCGCGTCTCATCGTCAACCGGGTTGCGCAGATCAACGCCTGTCACCTCTGCGCCAATATTGGCGGAAAGCTTGGTCACATTCATCGCTGTTGCTCCTTGATCTTGTCTACCTCACGCGTGACATTGTAGCGGGTTCGTGCAGGCACGGGCATCCGCATGCAAACTGGCGAGCACATAGTGGAAACATGGCGGAGAAGTCAGCGCCACGGTGCCGGTACGCCACGCGCGCGCTTTACACCACCGGTCCCAGCGGGGCATCATTTGGCGCGCAAACACAACCCTCAGGAACATTCGCATGAAAATCATCGACGTCAAAACCTACTCCACGGTCTATCCGGTAAAAGACCCGTTCTCCAACGGCATGCGCACCACGCGCCAGCGGCCCTTCGGCATCGTCGAGGTGATCACCGACGCCGGCATCACCGGCTGGGGCGAGGGTGCTACCGTGCCGGCGCGGCGCGCGATTGAAACGCAGGTGATCGGGCGCGATCCGTTTCACTACGAGGTGATCTGGGAGGGCCTGCAAAGCCAGGGCGTGGATACGGGCGCGATCAGCGGCATCGACATCGCGCTGTGGGACATCATGGGCAAGGCCACCAAGCAGCCGATTCACCATTTGCTCGGCGGTGCGTTTCGCAGCAGCGTGCAGGCGTATGCGACGGGGCTGTTCCGCCGCGAACGCGCGGACATGACCGCGGCGCTGGTGGAAGAAGCCAAGGGCTACGCCGACGCCGGATTCAAGTCGATGAAAATGAAAGTGGGCTTCGGCCCCGACTACGACATCAAGAACGTGGCGGCGGTGCGCCGCGCCATCGGCGACAAAATCCTGCTCGCGGTCGATGCCAACTGCGCCTATGACCGTGGCTCGGCCATCGCGGTGGGGCAGCGCATGATTGAAAACGATCTGTTGTGGTTTGAAGAGCCGATCAGCTCGGATGATGTCGAAGGCTACATCGAAATCCGGCGCGCGTTGAAGGTGCGTATTTCAGGCGCCGAGCAATTGCGCGGACATCGTGCGTTTCGCCGCATGGTGCAGGAGCGCGCGCTCGATATCATTCAGCCCGACATCTGCATTTGCGGCGGCTTCACCGAGTACCGCAAGATTGCCGCGATGGCGAGTGCCAACCACGTGCGCGTGATTCCGCACATGTTTGGCACCGCGATCCGGCTCGCCGCAACGCTGCAACTGCTGGCGGCGCAGCCCGACTCGCCGCGCGTACACGAGCCTTTCCCCGCGCTGCTTGAATATGACATGAGCGAAAATGCGTTGCGCACCGAATTGTCGCGAGTGCCGTTTACCCACAAGCACGGCATCGTCGCGATTCCGCAAGAGCCGGGGCTGGGCATCGAGATCAATCGCGACGTGCTGGTGAAATACGTTGTGTGAAAATCGCCAAGGTCGAAACTGAAATTGCGAATTGCCTGATTTATTTTTTCTCGTGGAATAATTTTTTAGATTACGTTTCACCCTCGCCCTGGCCCTCTCCCCTCAAGGGAAAGGGCGCGAACTCCTTCCCCCTTAACGGGGGAAGGCCGGGATGGGGGTGAGGAATCACACACAAAAAGGAACTCTTCATGAACGCACCCGAAGTCCGATCCGATTCCCACTTTCAATATTTCCCCGGCAACTATCGCTGGTCTGCGGAGATGCTGGTGGTGCTGTCCACCGCGCCGTATGGCGGCGCGGAGGTATCCGAAGTCATGCGCACTGGCGCCAAGCTGCGCGATAAAGTCGGCGATGACGAAGCATGGTTTGACGAGTGGGTGGCCGCCGCGGACTTGCGCATGAGCACGGCGCAGGCGGCCGAGGCCAGCGGCCACAAGCTCACCGCAGCCTCCAACTATCTGCGTGCGTGTTTTTACTACCAGATCGGCGATCACTCGCGCCAGCCAAAAGATGCTATCGCGATGGCGGCGTACAAAAAATCACTGGAGTGCTTTCGCAAATTTGCCGCGCTCACCGACCGGCCGAAAATCGAGATCGTTGAATTGCCGTCAAAAGCGGGTTCGTTCCCCGCGTATTTCATCCACGCCGAGAATACCAATGGCGCGACCGGGTGCACGCCGTGCGTGGTGCGCTTCGGCGGCTTTGACACGCAAAAAGAAATTCAATACCTGCGCGGCGTGCCCGATCTGGTGCGGCGCGGCTTCTCGTGCCTGCTGGTCGATGGCCCCGGCCAGGGCGAGGCGATTCGGTTTCGCGGCATGCACATGCGTTACGATTTTGATGTAGCGGGCAGCGCGGCGCTCGATTATCTCGAAACGCGCGCCGATGTCGACATGAAACGCGTGGCGATACTGTCGATGAGCCTGGGCGGTTATTATGCGCCGCGTTGCGCGGCGATGGATGCGCGTTTCAGTGCGTGCATCGCGTGGGGGCCGATCTGGGATTACCACGCCACGTGGGTCAAGCGCCTGCAAAAAATCAAGGAGGCCGCGCTGCCAGTGCCGGCGGAACATCTGCTGTGGGCATGCGGCGTGGAGACCTACGACGAGGCGCTGAAAAAACTCGAAGGCTTCAAGAGCGGCGATGTCGCGCATAAAGTCACCGTGCCATTTTTGTTGATGCACGGCGCGGAAGACGCGCAGGTGTCCACCGCCGATGCGGAGAAACTATTCAACGCGATTGCGTCGAAGGACAAAACCATGCGCGTGTTCACCGTGGCGGAAGGCGGCGCGCAACATTGCCAGCGCGATTATCTGACGCTGGCGTGCGACACCGTGGCCGATTGGCTGGAAGATCGATTCAAAAAATAGTGTTTAAAAACAAAAACTTACGATATACCCTCATCACGGTGTGCATGTGTGCGCCAGCACATGCGCAAGACTGGAAGCCCGCGCGCAATATTGAAATCATCGTCGCCTCTGGCGCGGGCGGCGCGGCTGATCGTGAAGCGCGCGAGTTGCAGCGCCACATGCAGATTTGGCCCGGCATGCTTCCGATCACGGTAAACAATCGTCCCGGCGGCGGCGGCGCGATTGCGTGGTCGTCGCTCAATCAGCATCAAGGCGACGCACACTGGGTGGCGACGATGAACGTGGCGCTGCTCACCAATCACATCATCGGCTCTTCGACGCTGCGTTATCAGGATTTAACACCACTGGCGATACTGATGCGCGAAACCGTCGCCGTGTGGACGCGCGCGGAGTCGCCGATCAAATCGGCAAAAGATTTGCTCGCGCGCTTGAAGGCGAGTCCGTCGTCGGTGAGCTTCGGTCTGTCGCCCGCGCTCGGCAATCAGAATCATATCGTGCTCGGCATGCTGGCGAAGGCGGCGGGCATCGATCCGAAGGCGCTGAAAATCGTCGTCTACGCGGGCGGGCCGGGTGTTACCGCAGCACTCGGCGGCCACATCGACGCATGGGTGGGCACGCTGGGCGGCGCGATACCGCTGGCGAATTCAGGCAAGGTCAACATCATGGGTATCAGCGCAGAACGCCGCATGCCCGGCAAGGCCGCCGCGCTGCCGACGTTTCGCGAGCAGGGCATCGATGCGGTCTACGCGGCATACCGCGGCATCATCGGCCCCGGCGGTTTATCGGCGGCGCAGCGCGCGTACTGGGACGCGGCACTGTCCAAGGTCGTACAAAGCGAAGGTTGGAAAAAAGCCCAGGAAGAACACGCGTGGAGCGCGGATTACAAAAACAGCGCCGCCACGCGAAAATTTCTCGATGCCGAATACGATTTGCTGCGCAAAACGCTCGTGGAGTTGGGCGTGACGAAACAGTAAGCGCGCGCCCCTCATTCAAATTTCACTCATTTAAGTGTCAATTACGCAGGCGGCCCAAACACCGGCAGATTGTATTCGCCGAATTTATCCTGGCCGTCGGTCCAGCGCAACGACAGCACCATGCTCTCGCGCAACGCGGCCACCTCGATGTCAACCGGGTAGGAGACAAACAGCGGCCCCTCATCCAGTTCGAGCACGATCACCGTGTGGGGCGCCGGGTATTCTTCCTTGAAATAGGCGCGGTGAAAGGTGGTCCAGGACATTACCTTTCCGCGGCCTGCGATCGGCGCCCACTCGAATTCGTCGGACAGGCATTGATCGCACGTTGGCCCCGGCGGCCAGCGGAACTTGCCGCAGTCCGAGCATTTTTGCAGGCGGAATTCTTTTTTTTGCGTGTATGCCCAGAACTGCTCGGCATACGGGTCCATCGACCGGATCGGACGTGTTGTGGCCATCGCTTAAGCCCCCTTCGTATAAATGATGCTCTTGCATTTGCCCGCGACGTCGTGCACGTACTGCGCGATCTCCGCACCTTTGACCTGACGTGCGCCGAGGCCGCCTCTTAATTGGCGTATGAGTTCGGGCTGATGATTCCAGCTTTGCATATAGCTCTCGGACAGCATGCCGCCGCTGGTATTACACGGCAGCTCGCCGCCGATCTCGATGCGCCCGTTCTGCACGAAGGGGCCGCCTTCGCCCTCCTTGCAAAAGCCGAAGCCTTCGAGCGAGGCGAGCAGATGCACGCTGAAACTGTCGTAAGTGGCGAACACGTCGATGTCTTTTGGCGTAACGCCCGCCATCGGGTACACCTGCTGCGCCACGCCGCGATGCGCGGTGTGATAAAAATCCTTCAGCCGCGGGCGCAGTTGCGTGGCATCCACGTTTTCCTCGGACCAGCCGATGCCGCTCACCATGATGGGTTTTTGTTTCAAATCCTTCGCCATGTCGGCGCGGCGGATGATGATGGCCACACCGCCGTCGTTGATCAAACAATAGTCAAAAAGACGCAGCGGCTCGGCGACGAACTTCGCGTTCATGTAGTCATCGATGGTGATCGGCTTGCCGTACATCACCGCGTTGGGATTCAGGCACGCGTGCTTGCGAAACGCCACCGCGATCGCGCCCAGTTGCTCGTCGGTGGTGCCGTAGAGCAGCTTGTGGCGCTGAAAAAACAGTGCGTAGAGCGCGCCTTGCGAGGTCAGGCCCCACGGCGCGTAGTAAAAGTACGAGGTAATGCCACCGCCCGTCACGCGCGAGCCACCATACGCGGTGTCCATCGAGCGCTGCGCGTTGCCGTAGACCAGCGCAACCGTGGTACACAGCCCGCAGTTGATCGCCATAGTGGCTTCGATGATGCACTGCGCAGCGTCGCCGCTGCCGCTCCAGCGCGGGTTCATGCCCCACAGTTCACTGGCCCGCTCGCCCGACAAAGTTGGGCCGGTGCAAAGGCCATCGATGTCGTCTTTTTTCAGGCCGGCGTCGTCGAGTGCACGCTTTAACGCACGCGAGGCGAGCGTGTACGAATCATAGCGGCCCTCGCCTTTGCCTAGCGCCTTGCCGCCCGCGCCACGGTAATCGGCGCCGTAGTCGGTCTCACCGACGCCGACGATTGCCACGCTGTCTTTTAACGGCGCAAGCCGCTTTCGGTCGAAGCTTTCTGTCATGTACTTTCCTTTGTTTAAATCACGCCACGTTCACGCAGCCCGGCAATCTCAGCCTCGCTCATCCCCAACAAGTCGCCGTAAACATATTGATTGTGTTCGGCCAGCAGCGGCGCGCGTCCGTGCACGTATGCGGGCGTGCGCGACATCCGTACCGGATAACCCTCATACTGAACCTCACCCAGGTCAGGATGGTGTATGACCGGATGCATCTCGCGGTGCTGGAGCTGCGGGTCATACTCCACGCGATCTTCCGCGCTTTGCACCACGGCGGCGATGATGCCCGCGTTCTGGCACTGGCGCATGATGTCGTAGCGCCGCCGAGCGCGCGTCCAGCGGCCGATGATGGCATCGAGTTCGTCCTGGTTCTTTACGCGCGCTTCGTTGGTGGCGAACTTGGGATCGAGCGCGAGACCGGGTTGCCCCATCAGCGCGCACAGCGATTCAAACTGCGCCTGCGTCTCACACGCGATGAACACCCACCAGTGCTGTCCCACGCGGTCGTTGCCGGAGCAGCGATAGGTGTTATGCGGCGCCAACGACGGGAAGATCGCACGATTGCCCGGCGGAAAATCCGCGCGGCGCGTGCGGCGGCCATTGACCTGAAAATCGAGCAGATAGGTGCCGACCATGGTCATCGCGCCCTCGGTCACCGAATAATCCAGATACATGCCCTTGCCGGTTTTCTTGACCTGCAACAGCGCCTGCATCAGACCAAGTCCGCCCATCCAGCCGCCCATCACGTCCAGGTACGAATAGCCCCAGCCCGCCGGCGGCTGGCCCGGCAAGCCGGATGCGAGCGACAAGCCCGACTGCGCGGCGGCGGTGGGGCCGAAGCTGCGATAACCCTTCCAGTCGCCGGTGTGGCCGAAGCCCGACGAGCTCATGTAAATAATCTTCGGGTTGAGCGCGTGGATGCGCTCCCAGGTAAGGCCCCAGTTGGGGAACACTTCGGCGCTGAAGTTCTCCACGATGGCATCGCATTTGGCGATGAGGCGTTCGACGATCTTGAGGCCTTCCGGGTTGCGCGTGTTCAGGCTGATGGCGAGCTTGCCGTGATGCAGCGTATTGAAATACGGGTCGGTGTAGAGCTTCTTGCCGCCCTGCACATGATCGGGCGTCTCGTCATCGGTGGCGATGCTGCGGTGCGCGGCGTAACGATGATCGTCAAAGCCGCCCGCACGCTCGACGTGTATCACTTCCGCGCCATAGTGCGTGAGCAATCGCGGCGCCCACGGCCCCACGGTCTTCCAGGTGAAATCAAGCACGCGTATGCCGGAGAGTACGCCTTTCTTTTTGTGCGCGGCGTTATTCGTTTTATCGGCTGTTGTCATTTGATGACTCCCGCCGCGGCTGAAGTAACGCCCGCCGCGGCTAGTGCCGCGATTTCCTGCTCGTTAAGTCCGAGGTCCTTTGCCAGCACCTCACGCGTATGTTCACCCAGGTTGGGCGCGCGCCCGCGCGGCTCGGTGCCCAGCGCGTCGCACGCGAACGGCCCGCGCGGATACGGAATCGCGCGGCCGATCCGCGGATGCTCGACGTTGCGCCAGTAGTCGCGCTGCTCGTAGTGCGGCAAGCCATAGTTTTCTTCCGCGCCGCGGATCATGGCCCACGAGATGCCCATGTTCTGCGCGCGATGGAAGCAATCCTCGGCGTTGCTGGCGGCGATCAGCTTGCGGATGGCATCGCGTATCAAATGGCCCTGGCGGTATTCGGCCGTGCGCACCGGCTCTTCCTGATACTTCGGGTCGCGCAGTTCGCCGGTGACGCCCTTCTCATCCATCCAGTCGAGCAGCACGTTCCACGTGCGGTTGTTCAGCGCCTGATTGATGGCCATCACGTATTTGCCGTCGGCGGTGGGCAGTTCCAGCGGCGGCACGCGCTTCGCATTGGCGTGCATGCCGGTCTGGCGATACATGGTTTCGCCGAAAAACATCCAGTGCGGCACCGCGCCTTCCGTGCCGATGGCGCAGACATCATGGATGCCCACATCGATGTATTGTCCCTCGCCCGAAGTCATGCGGTCGTAGAGCGCCACGGTGATGCCGTGCAGGATAAACACGCAGCCCATGTGCCACGCCTGATTACCCTTGCCGGCGATGGGCGTCACCGCCGGATCGGAATATCCTGAACTCGCCATCGTGCCGCCCAACGCCAAATGCGCGGTGTCATTCATCTGCAAATCGCGCCACGGGCCATCCTGGCCGAATTCAGTGAGCGAGGCGTAGATCAATTCGCGATTGCCGGCGACGGCGCTGTAATCGAGCCCCCACTTTGCCAGCGTGCCCGGCGCGGTGCTCTCAAGAAAAATATCGGCCTTGGCCAAAAGCTTGCGCACAAGATCCTGCGCGGGCTTGCGCTCAATATCGAGAGCGACGCTTTGCTTGCCTGTATTGTTGAACCAGTAGTCAAGGCAGTTATCCGCGTCAGGCTTGTCGTTCACGAACGGCCCGCACCAGCGTCCGGGACTGCCGCGCACAGGTTCGATCTGGATCACGCGCGCGCCGCCGTCCGACAACAACTTGCCTGCCCATTGATTGCGGCGGTCGGCAAGCTCGACCACCGTGATGCCTTCGTAAACTCCCGCCATGCGCTACTCCACTATGCGATGTACTTTGATGTGACTGCAAAGAATATTAGCACGGCATCGCGCGGCGATAGTCGATCAAACTGAATCTAATCCGCCTTGATGGCGGATGCCTTGATCACCTTGCTCCACTTCGCAAGCTCCGATTTGATCAGGCTCGCAAATTCCTCGGGCGTGCTGCCGATGACTTCGGAGCCGGAGTTGAAGAACAATTCCTTAATCTGCTTCATGTGAAGAATGCGCACGATTTCGCGATTGAGCGTGTTGATAATCATTGGCGGCGTGCCCGCCGGGGCGAGCACGCCGTTGGTGGAGATACATTCGAAGCCGGGATAACCCGCGGCCGCGACCGTGGGCAAATTGGGAAACAACGCCGTGGGTTGGCGCGTGGTGACCGCGAGCGCGCGCAAGCGGCCGGCGTTGACGTGCGGCGCCGCGGAGCCGGGTGTGGCGAACATGAATTTGACGTGGCCGCCGGTCAACGCCGTCAACGCCGCGGCGCTGCTCTTGTACGGGATGTGCGTGACCCGTATCCCCGCCGTCACCTTGAAGAGTTGCGCCGCGAGGTGCGTGGATGAACCGGTGCCCGCCGAGCCGAAATCGAGTTCATCCGGCTTCGCGCGCGCGAGCGCTACAAGATCAGTCACCGATTTCACCGGCAGCGGCGCGTGCACCACCAGCACATTCGGCGACTGATGCGCCAGCGTGACCGGCGCGAAACTTTTCACCGGATCGTAGGGAACGTTCTCGCGCAGCAGCGGCAGAAACAGCATGCTGCTGCCGTTCATGAGTATGGTGTGGCCGTCGGGCGCGGCGCGCGCGACGGTCTCGGCGGGCACCACTTCACCCGCGCGGTTGTCGACCACCACGCCCTGCCCCAGGGCGCGCGCAAGCTCCGGCGCGATCAGGCGCGCGGCGAAATCAACGCCGCCGCCGACCTGCCCCATGGCGACAAAACGTATCGGGCGCGCCGGATAGGATTGCGCGTGCGCCAGACCCGCGCTCAATATCAACGCGCCGGCAATAACGCGGGCGGGCATGATCAGCCTGGTTAAATTTCAACCATGTCAAAATCGGCCTTGGTCGCCGAGCAATCCGGGCAACTCCAGGTGTCCGGCACATCGGCCCAACGCGTGCCGGGGGCGATGCCTTCGTCGGGCAAGCCCGCCGCTTCGTCGTAAACAAACGCGCACAACAGGCACTGAAAAGTCTTGAAACCCGCGGCGGGCGCGGACACCACCGCCTCCGCGTCGCGCGCATCGGCCTTGGGGAAATTGAGCACGATGGCTTCCAGCCCCTGCGCGCCGGCGACGATTTCAAAAGCCTGTTCGTCGCGCCGCAGGAACACCACCGCGGGCGCCGCGCGCTCCCTGCCCTCGTGAATCATCGTGCCCTTGACCGCTACCACGTACTGGCCGTCGCCACCGCGTTGATCCGGCGACATCATGCGCGCGTTCGCGGCCATGGTGATGGTGTTCGTGTAAAGGCCGTGTTCGTCCTTGATCTCGGGAATGTCCAGCACGTTCACATCCGACTTGCGCTCGGGAAAACCAACATCCGTGGTCACCTGCCATGGCCGGCGATTGGGAATCTGTTTTAGTTTGTCGAGCGATTGCGGAAAACGTTGCGCACCCGAATCCAGACGCGAACGCAGCACGATGAAGCCCCAGCCGCTGTCCTTGTCCGACTGCAACGGCCCGTACGGCGTGTAGGCGCGCGCAAAGTGAATGTGGTACGGCTTCACATGATGCCGCCCGAACTCTCCCGAACCTTCCATGATGATTTGAAACTGATCGACCTCGTGAAAATGCGCGGCTGAGTAACGCGATGCGCCACCGGGGTAGCGATTGAGCGCGGCGGTCGGCGCGTCCGGGTTGTCACGCTTGGCGCGGAAAAACGTGGTGCTCAGCGCACCCGGACTGCCCGGCGCATTGCTGCCGGGCTTGTTGACATTCTCCTGCGGAATCTCCGACATTGCGACGACCTGTGGCATGTGAATCTCCTTTGGCTTTACGTTCGTTGATCAATTCAACAACAGAGGTTACTCAAGCTTGATGCCGGCTGACTTCACCACCTTCGCCCATTTCGCGATCTCGCTTTGCATGAGCGCGGTGAGCTCCGCGGGGGTTCCAGACTTCACGAACAGCCCCTGCCCGGCAAGGCGTTCGCGCACATCCTGCTGCGTCATGCCGCGCACGGTGTCGGCGTTCAATCTGGAAATTATATCCGCCGGCGTGCCCGCGGTGGACACCAGGCCAAACCACGAATCGACCACGTAGCCGGGGATGCCCGACTCCGCAATCGCCGGCACTTGCGGCAATGGCGCGAGACGGTTCGCCGCCGTCACCGCGACGCCACGCAGCCGCCCCGCCTGCACCTGCGGCAGCACCGCGACCACGTTGGCGAAGATGAGCGAAATCTGCCCGCCGATCAAATCGGAGATCGCCGGCGCTTCGCCTTTGTACGGCACGTAGAGCATGTTCACGCCGGCCATCTGCTTGAAAAGTTCGCCCGCCATGTGCGGCGGCGTGCCGGTGCCGCCCGCGCCGAAGGTCAACTGGCCCGGCTGCGCACGCGCGACCTTGATGAGGTCCGTCACCGAACGCACCGGCAGCGACGGATGCAGCGACAACAACAAGGGCGAAGTCGCCAACTGGCTGATGGGCGCGAAATCGCGCAGCGGATCGTACGGCAGCTTCGCCATCAGACTCGGCAATATCGAATGCGAAGTCGTCGCCGCGATGAACAGTGTGTAGCCGTCGGGCGCCGCGCGCGCCACCATTTCGGCGGCGATGGTCGCGCTCGCACCAGGGCGATTCTCGACCACGAAGGTGGCGCCGGCGGCCTCGGTGAGTTTTTGCGCGATGAGCCGTCCCACGATGTCCGTGGCGCCGCCCGGCGCAAAGCCGACAATGATGCGTACCGGCTTCGCCGGATAGTTCGCGGGCTTTGCGGTTTGAGCCTGCGCCGCCGCCGCGAATAAAAGCGCGAACGCGGAAAATAAAACCTTGTACGAGGGCATTATTTGCCGCTCCGTTGTGCGCGCTGTTAGCGGCGCTGCCGCACCGCCGCGATGATTTTCGCCAGCCGCTCGCGTGAACTTTCGTCAGGGCGCGGATGCGCGGCGGCATCCAGCAACCAGCGTTCGATATCCGCCGCCGTGGTGACCACGGCCTGGCGGCCTTCCATCGCGGTTTTAAGCGCGCGCATTTTCAGCAGTTGGCGCGCGGCGTGAAATTCGGCGGGGCTGTCGAGGCCGCAGGCGACTTCAAGATTGAGCAACATGTCGGGCAGCGTCTCGCCGGCGTTCTTGCCTGATTTTGCGGCGGGCGCGGCAACGGTGGCAGTGCCGCTGAAACGTTTATCGAGTTTGGGCTTCCATGCATCGGGCAGATTTTCGATGACGTTCCAGCGCGTCTCCAGATCGACCGCCTGCTCTTCGGACAAAGCGCCATCCGAGTCTTGCGCACCCAGCAGTTTTTCGCGTTCGTCGCACAGCGCCATTTTCGCGAGCAGCGCTTCGTAACGCGCTTGCGCCACGTGCACGGCGAGATCGCTGATGCGTTTAGTGGCCGCATCACGCGCGGCACGGTAACGTGAATCGAGTTTCGCGGAATGCGATTTCGGCACCTCGGGACACGCGCGCCACGCGGTATCGGCTTCATTCAACCCGCGTTTGATATCCGCCGCGGTGGCGGCGCTCGAAAGCGCCGTGACACGAGCGATGACTTCCTCGCGCGCGGTGAGTTTGGATGAAAATTCCGCTTCGCTCGCAGCGCGCGCGGCATCACGCGCGGTGAAAATGCTGTCGGTGGCGGTCTTGAACGCGGTCCACAGCGCATTCTCATCGCGTCGCGGCAAAGGCATACCCTTGGCCACGGTTTGCCACAGCGTTTGCAGGCGGCGCACCTTGTCCACCACGTCGCGCGCGGATACGTCGGATGCGGCAAGCTCCTTCGCCGAGGCGATGAGTTGTTCGCGCTGCTGGCGCGCGCCACCGTGCGCGCCCTTCAACGGCGTCTCCAGCGCCTGCACCGCCGCCGCGTAACGCGCGGTAACGGCTTTGTCGCCTTGCAACGCCTTGCGCGGCACGGTGTGTTCCACCGGCCCCAGCTTGCGCCAATTGAGTTGCGCGTCTTCAAGCGCGTGGCCGACGGCGCGCCAGTCGGGCTTGGCGGCTGTTTCGCCCTCCGCAACCGGCGGGAACAATTTCGCCGCGGCCTCGACCAATGCCGCGACTATTTTTTCGCGCGCGGCGAGATTTTCTTCGCGCGCGAGTTTGAGTTTATCCAGATGCGCCGCCACCGGCGTGTATGCGGTTTTCAACGCCCTGTCGAAGGCGAGCCACACGGCCTGATTCGACGCGCCGCCCAACTTGTCGAGTTCCTTCCAGCGCTCGCGCAGTTTGTCGATGGCCTCGGTGTGAGCCTTGATCGCGACCTTGCCGGTGGATGCCTCGGCCAACGCTTGCGCTTCGGCGGCGAGTTGTTCACGCCCCTGCCCGCCGCTCCAGCGCTGCCAATCCTGCAAGCGGTGCTGCTCGCGGCGCAGCGCCTCGATGCGCTGCGAAAGCGGCGCGTTCACCGCGCCGCGTTTTAAAAAGTTGTCTATCGACCCCAAAAGCCGCGTGAGATCGGCGACGTGGCCGCCGGCCTGCGCGGTTTCGGCGGCCTCGATGTCGCGCTGAATATTGCCCAAGCGGCGCTTTTCCTGCTCGGCACGTTTCTCACGCTCTTGCGCGGTGAGCGTGTCGTGTTCGCGCTGGCGTTCGCCATTGCTCGCGTTGCGCCAGTCGGCAAAGCGCTGCGCAAGCACGGTATGCAGTTCGCCATCGGATAGCTCCGGAAACGCGCGCCACTGTTCGATCACCGCTTTTTCGTTGGCTTCATCGATGACGCCGGTTGCCGGCAGCGCGGCGAGAAAGTTCGCGCGTTGCACCACGCTGGAGGCAAGCGCCAGCAGGCGATTGGCGGCATCGGCTTTGTCCACACAGCGCGTGTCTCCAATATCCGGCACGCCTTGCGCGAGTTCAAGCAGGCTTAGCGCGGCAGCCTCAGACTCCGTTGTCGATGTTTCGCCGCGCGCCACGCCCGGCAGCGCCGCGTTCAGTTTTTCGACCGCGCCATCCACCGCGCCGAGCCAGCGAGTGACGGCCTGCACGCGCTCGCCGTGCGAACGCACGCGTGCGCCAAGTTGTTCGCTCAACGCGGCAAATTCACTACGCAACGCGGCATCAACCCATTGCGCATTGAGCGCGGCCCACGCACGGTCGAGTTCGACCACGCGATTGACTGGCACCACTTCCTGTTCGAACAAGGCGCGCGCCGCCGCGATCAGCGAGTGCGCTTCGTCGGTGGCGACGCGTGTGCCGCTGGCGGTTTCCCAGCGTGCTTTCGCCGCGCGATACAAACGTTTGTCGTGCTCGCGAAAATCATGCATCGCCTGACGCAACGAATTTTCCAGCGCCAGCGCCTCGATCGCCGCGAGTTTCAACGGCACGCCGGGTGCGTCATGCGCCAGTTGCAACAACGCCACATCATCGCCCGCCGCGGCGCGTACGCGCTCCTGCCAGGCGTGCGTTTCCTCGGCGGATAAGCCGACAGCGGCCGGTTCCGGCTCGGCTGTCACGGCAGGGAATGTATCTACGTTATTGTTTTTATTGAATAATTTATCGAACACGGAATCAGAACCTCAAAGTAAATTCGCCAACATTGTGACATCGTATGCGCCTCGTTGCGCGGCAAGTTTTCTATTGTGGCGCAATGGCGCGCAATAACAAATAGGGCCGGCGCACAAATGCGAAATTTCAGGGCACGCGGAATCCTCTCTTGTGTTCATCACGGCGCCTGTCTCGACCATTCACGCGGCGTTGGTTGCGTCACTCAGCGCGGCGTTTGCACGGTGGCCGTGGCTGCGTTTCAGTATTTTCCAATCCAGGTATGAGCCTGAACGAAGTGTAATTTAAGTGGTTGAGCGTTCAGATTGATCGGTTGTTAAAAGCGGATTCTAAGCGCCCTGCGGCGGTGTTTGGAGAAATACTTGCCGGGTAGCGCTGTTCATTCTTGCG
>CAMDLH010000060.1 GCA_945901405.1 Bordetella parapertussis
TAATTGAGGGTCTTAACAACAAAGCAAAAGTCACTATGAGAAAATCTTACGGATTCCGAACGTTCAGAGTGGCAGAACTCTCGCTATATCATGTACTTGGCAAACTACCCGAACCAAAGCTCGCCCACAGATTCTACTGACGAACCTAATTTAGCATAGAATTTCGCCATGTCGATGCTATTGCGAAGTCTAACCAAGATGCGGGCTATTGCATGCATGTGCGCCGGCGCCGCGTGGTTGTTTGCGCCCGCGGCTTTGGCGCAATCCAATTGGAAGCCCGAGCGCGCGGTCGAGATCGTCAGCGGTACTGCGGGCGGCGGTGCGGAGCGTTCCGCGCGCCTGATCCAAACCCTGATGCAGGAAAAGAAACTGGTGACTACTCCGGTGGCGCTGGTCGCGAAGATCGGCGCGGGCAATGCGCTGGCGTATAACTACGTGAATCAAAAACCGGGTGACGGGCACTTTTTGCTGTCGAGTACGTTGAGTCTTACCGTGGGCTATCTCACGGGGCGCAGCAAGCTGCGCTACCGCGATTTCACCAATATCTGCACGTTGTTTGATGAGTATGTCGTGGCGGTTGTGCGCGCCGATTCGCCGCTGAAGAACGGGCAGGATGTCATCGCGCAACTCAGGAAAGACCCGACGTCACTGAGCATAGGGCTGTCTTCCGCGCTGGGCAGTGCCACGCATCTGGGCATCGCCATGGTGTTGAAGGAAGCGGGCGTCGATGTGAAGCGCCTGCGCATCGTGGTGTTCGATTCGGCGAGCAAGGCGATCACCGCCGCGCTAGGCGGGCATGTGGATATCGGCGCAGCCAGTCTGTCGTCGGCGGTGTCGCAGGTGGATGCGGGCACGGTGCGCGTGCTGGGCATCACCGCGCCGCAGCGCGTCGGCGGTGTTTATGCGCAATCGCCGATATGGCGCGAGCAGGGCGCGAACGCGTCGTTTTCGAGTTATCGCGGCATTGCCGCGCCGAGGGACTTGAGTGACGCGCAAGTCGCGTATTGGGAGAACGTATTCGCGGCGATCGATCAGGACGCGCGTTGGCACGAGGAAGGGGAAAAAAATCTGGTGTCGCGCCAGTTTCGCCGCGGCCGCGATGCCCGCAAGTACCTCGACGATCTGGATGGCGCGATGAAGTCCCTGCTCGGCGAACTGGGCATGCTCAAGAACTGAAGCGCATGTACCTGATGCTGAAAATCGGCGCGCCGCTGGCGTTGGCTGTCGTGAGCAGTGCGTACGCACAAAGCTATCCGAACAAACCCATACGCATTCTGACTACCATCACCGGCGGCAGTCAGGATTTGACCGCACGTTTCATCGGCCCGCCGCTTGCCGAAAGTCTGGGGCAGCCGGTGATCGTGGACAATCGCGGCGGCCTGCTGTCGATGGAACTGGCGGCGCGCGCCACGCCTGATGGACACACGCTGCTGCTCGCGAGCGCCAGCCTGTGGCTGCTGCGATATTTGCAAGCCAGAGTGGCGTGGGATCCGGTCAAGGATTTTGCGCCGGTCACATTGGCGGTGACTTTGCCCAACATCATTGCCGTGCATCCCGCGTTGCCGGTGAAATCGGTATCCGACCTGATCGCGCGCGCGCGAGCGCAGCCGGGGGAGCTTAATTATTCGTCCGGGCAGACCGGCTCTTCGTCACATCTGGCGGGCGAGATGTTCAATTCGTTGACGAAAACGAAACTTACCCGCATCGCTTACAAAGGCGGCGGCCCCGCGATGCTGTCGGTGCTCTCCGGCGAGGCGCAGGTGAGTTTTCCCAATGCGGGTTCGGCCGCGCCGTACGCGCAGTCGGGGCGTATACGCGCGCTCGCGGTGGCCAGCACGCGGCCATCGACGTTGTTTCCGGGGCTGGTCTCGGCGGCCGATGCGGGGCTGCCCGGTTTTGAAACCGGCGCGATGCTCGCGATTCTGGCGCCCGCGAAAACGCCCTCCGCGATTGTTGCGCGCCTGAATCAGGAGATCGTAAAGATACTCAATCGCGGCGACGTGAAGCAGCGCTTGCTGCAATCCGGCGTCGAAGTCGTGGCGGGCACGCCGCAGGCGCTTGCGGCGGTGATCGAATCAGACAGCGCGGTCACCGGCAAGCTCATTCGCGAAGCCGGCATACGCGTAGACTAGCGTTTCTTCGCAATAACAAACGTCCATGGAGGCGGCATGAGTGCCGTGCTGACGGAAACGCAACGCGCGTGGCAAATGAAGGCGCGCAAGTTCGCCGACGAGGAGTTACGCCCGATATCGCTCGCGCGCGACCGCATCGCCGATGCACGCGGCACGTTCGATTGGGATCTCGTCGTTAAAGGCTCCAGGCTCGGCTTTCGCACGGCGGTGGTGCCGAAGGAATGGGGCGGTCACGGCATCGACACGGTGACGCAGGCGCTGGTGATGTCGGAGCTTGCGCGCGGCGACAGCGCCATGGCGAAAACCTTCAGCCAGTGCTGGAAGTGGAGCCATCTGATTGCGACATTCTGCACGGACGATCAGAAGCAGCGCTTTCTGAAACCCTTTGTCGCCGACGATACGCTGCTGTTGGGGCTGGGCAACACCGAGCCAAATTCGGGTTCGGATCACCGCATGCCGCCCGACGAAGACCCGCGCGCCGGTTCCAAATTGAAAGCCGAGCACCGTGGCGACGAGTGGATACTCAACGGCGAGAAATGTTTTATTGCCAACGGCAGCGTGGCGCGCGTGTTTTTTGTCAACGCACGTACCAACCCGAATGTGAGTCAGACCGAAGGCACCACGCTGTTCATATTGCCCGTCGATACGCCGGGCATGCGCATCGGCAAGGTGTTCAACAAGAGCGGCTGGCGTTTTTATCAGAACGCGGAACTGATTTTCGAGGACGCACGCGTGCCGCACGCCAACGTGGTGGGCGAGGTCAATCGCGGATTTAACTTGCGCAAATCGGCCAGCGCGCCGTTCGGCGATCTTGAACTGTCGTCCAACGCGCTCGGCGTGTGCGGCGCGGCGGTTGAAATGGCGACCGCGCATCTGCAAACACGCTGGCCGGATGCGAGTTACTTTCGCGACAATCAGGCCCTGCAACTGAAACTGTCCGAAATGCGCATGCTGACCGAGGCGCTGCGTTCTTTCGTGCTGCGCATCGCAGCGGAAGCCGACGACCGCACCACGCAGCACGATGCCTCCAATCATATTTTGCTGCATAATTTTTCGACGGACGTGGTGCAGCGCGTGACCGCGCTTAACATGGACATTCACGCCAGCGCGGGTACGGTGCGGATGCACGCGGGCGCTGAAAAGCTCTTGCGCGACGCGGTGATCTGGACGCATCTCGCGGGGGATTCGGTGCAGCGCATGAAAGCGGTGAGGGGCTTGAAGGCAAGGTAAGCACCTGCGTAGCCCTAAAAGGAGGAAGTGATGAATTGCAAGCAAGCGCTAAATTGGGCCGCGGCCGCGATGCTGATGTGCATCACCGCCGCGACACACGCGCAAGGCACATGGAAACCGGAACGCGCGGTTGAGATTGTCGTGCCGACGACACCCGGCGGCGCGCTCGATGGCGCTGCGCGCACCATGCAAAAGATCATTCAAGCCAACCGGCTTGTTGAATCGCCGGTGGTCGTAATGAACAAGCCCGGCGGCGGCCAGACGATCGCGATGAATTATCTCGATCAGCATGCCGGTGATCCGCATTATTTTGTCATCTCCGCCATGAGCATCATGACCAATCACATGCTGGGGCGCATGAAAAACAATTACACCGAATACACGCCGCTGGCGGTGTTGTATGGCGAGCCGATGACGATGGTGGTGCGGCCCGATTCGCCGCTGAAATCCGGGCGCGATATTCAGGAGCGGCTGAAAAAAGACCCCAAGTCGCTTACGCTTGCGATCGGCATCGCGCTTGGCGGCACCAATCATCTTTCGGTCGCGCTGGTAATGCGCGCGATGGGCGTGGAAGCGAGGAACCTGAAGACCGTGGTGTTTCAGGCCAATTCCGAGACCCAGGCCGCGCTGATGGGCGGGCACATCGATCTTGCGCCGCTGTCGCTATCCACCGCGAAGGCCGCCGCGAGTCAGGGCAAGGTGCGTATCATTGGCATCAGCACCGCGCAGCGTGGTGACGGCCCGCTCGCCGAGGTGCCAACATGGAAGGAGCAGGGCTTTGATGTGCAGTTCATGAATACGCGTTTTTTGCTGGCGCCGCGCGGGCTGAATGCGGAACAGACGGCGTATTGGGACACGGTGCTCATGCGCATGGTACAAACCAGCGAATGGAAAGCCGACGCGGCGAAGAACGATCTGGTTATGGATTTTCACGCCAACAAACCCAGCCACGAACGGCTTGCCGTAATGTATAAGCAGCTCAAGACGGCGCTGGTTGACGCCGGGCTGGCGAAGGACTAACACCGGCTTACCGCATGTAAACCGATCAACACGACGAGGATTACCCCAAAATGTCATTCACAAAATTCGTTGCTTGCTTGATTGCCGCTGGCGTGACCATGCAGGCCGCGGCGCAACAGTACCCCGCCAGGGGCGTGCGCATCGTGGTGCCGTTCGCCGCGGGCGGGCCGGCCGATATTTATGCGCGCTATCTCGGCCAGCGCCTTCAGGAGTCTCTCGGCCAGCCGTTCGTGGTGGAGAATCGCCCCGGTGCGGGTTCGATAATCGGCACCGATCTGGTGGCCAAATCCGCGCCTGACGGCTACACGCTGCTGTTGATGTCGAACACGCACACCATCAACGAATCGCTGATCCCGAAAAAACCGTTCGCGTTGATGAAGGATTTCATCCCGGTCGTGCCCATCAATTATTCCGATCTGGTGATGGTGGTGCACCCGTCGCTGCCGGTGAAGTCGGTGAAGGAATTGGTGGCGCTCGCAAAATCGGCGCCGCGTGGTTTGAACTATGCCTCGTCGGGCAACGGCACGCCATACCATCTTGCCGGTGAATTGTTCAAGGCCATGGCCGGGGTGGACATTGTGCACGTGCCGCACAAGGGCAGTTCGGAGGCGCGCACAAGCGTGATGAGCGGGCAAGTGGAAATCATGACCGACGCGATCACGACCATGACGCCGATGGTGAAGGCGGGCCGCGTTCGCGCGCTGGGCACCACGGGCAACAAACGCTCAAACGTATTGCCCGATGTGCCTACGGTTTCTGAGGCTGGCGTCGCGGGGTACGAAGCAACCATCTGGCTCGGCATTATGGCGCCCGCGGCGATGTCCAAACCGATAGCAGAACGCCTGAACGCGGAAATTACCAAAATCACCTCGCGCCCCGACGTGCGGAAAGCGTGGAACGAGCAAGGCGCGGAGGCGCTCATCATGTCTACTGGCGAGTTCGAGAAGTATCTAAACGCTGACATCGCCAAATGGGCGCGGGTGGTCAAGGTTTCTGGCGCGCGTGCGGATCAGTGACGGGCGTGGAGACGTTACGGTAATGCAGTTAAGTGCAATTTTGTAAGTTATTGATATTAAACACTTTTTTATTATCCTTCGATGGCCTGACACCTCGTGCCACGCGCCGGGTGAAATCCAGGATTCAGAGTATCTCGCAGGCATGCACGCCTCTCACTCTCTCTCGACGGCGCACTGGATTCGGTGCATGCTTGCATGCCGTATCTGTAAACTTCAGTTAACCGCCGTTATTTAATCGTTAAATTTCAGAGGACGCGCTTTGAAAATTCTATCGGTCTGGTAGATTACGAAGCGCAAGGTTCGAACAACAATTAATGCAACGAAAATGTACTCTGGCTACCTGTGTTACGCAGTGAACGAGATGACGTTCCGATGACTCGATGAATAACCCGCTCGACAAGACCGTTTCAGGTTTGCGCCTGGGCCAAAACCCGGCCAATCGCCTGATTGCGGAAGAACTCGAACTGACGCAAAGCGTCAGCGCGTCGGGGCTTGCCGCCAATCTGGTGATTGCGCTGCTGGTGGTGGCCGGGTTTTGGGGCGCGGCCGGCGCGGCGCACTTGCTTGGATGGTTCGCTTACATGTTATGCGCGGTTGGGACGCGTTTCGTGTTGTTTCGCGCATATCAACGGGGCCAAACATCGCTGCGTAACAGCCCGCACTGGGGCAAGATCATCGCGGGCGGCAATTTGATGATCGGCATCGGCTGGGGGTGGATGGGCATGGTGCTTGTGCCTGGCGGCAACCTGGCGCTCCAGTTGGCCGGAATAGCCGCGATCGCCGCTGCTGCTGCCACCGCGCAGACCATCTCGCCGTCGCGCGAATCGCTGACCGCGTTCCTGTTTCCAACAGTGCTGCCGTTGATCATAGGCGTCGCGATGGCGCAAAGCGGCGCGCTGTGGCTGACCGCGATCCTGCTTGCGGTGCTGCTCGTCATTCTGTGGGTCACGCTCAACCAGTATCGCAACCGTTTGCTTGAAAGTATCGAAGCCAATCAGCAGCGGCGCGAGTCCGATGCGGCGATGCTGCGCGGCGCGGAGACGGCCAACCGCTTGTTCGCGCAAGTGGTGACCGAGCGCGAACGC
Organism: Bordetella parapertussis; assembly: GCA_945901405.1. GTDB lineage: Bacteria > Pseudomonadota > Gammaproteobacteria > Burkholderiales > SG8-41 > CAMDLH01. Next base: position 6,484 of record CAMDLH010000060.1, read on the forward strand.
GCGGAAGCGGAACTGAAAATCGCGAAAAAAACGGCGGACGACGCGAACCAGGCCAAGGGTGATTTTCTCGCGTACACCAGCCATGAGATACGCACGCCGCTTAACGCCATCATCGGCTTCGCCGACGTGATCAAGGATTCGCCGCTCAATACCACGCAGCAGGATTACGTGCGCCGCATCAAGGGCGCGGGCACGCGGCTGCTTACGCTGATCAATGATCTGCTTGATCTATCCAAGATCGAAGCCGGGAAACTCAACATCGAATTCGCCGACTTCGAGTTGCGGCAGACACTGGATGAGGTTATCCAGGAGCAGGCCGTGCGGGCGCGCGACAAGAAGATCAGTCTCGATATGCATGTCGGCGACAACGTGCCCGATAATCTCATTGGCGACTCGCTGCGGCTGCGGCAGATATTGATCAACCTGATCGGCAACGCCATCAAATTTACCGCGCAAGGCAAGGTCGTCACGCGCGTGCAAATGAAATCGTCCGAAGGCGGCGTCGCACACCTGATATTTTCCATATCCGACACCGGCATTGGCATCTCGCCGGAAAAGCAGGCCGCGCTGTTTCAACGCTACATGCAGGCGGATGCCAGCACCTCGCGCAACTACGGTGGCACCGGGTTGGGCCTGTCGATTTGCAAGTCGCTGGTCGAATTGATGGGCGGCTCCATCGGCATACGCAGTGAAGAAGGCAAGGGATCAACCTTCTTTTTTGAGCTGCCCTGCCGCGTGCAGGAAAATGTTGTTGCGAAAAAACCGGAAGCGGCGGCACCCTCGGCACCGGCGGACGTGCTGCCCGGCGCGGGACTGAACCTGCTGGTGGCCGAGGACAACGAGCACAATCAGTTATTGATTGAGCTGTTGCTCAAGCGTCAGGGCGCGCAAGTCACCCTGGTTGGAAACGGCGCCGAGGCGCTCAATGCCATCAAGACCGGCGCGTTCGACCTGGTGCTGATGGATCTCGAGATGCCGGTGATGGGCGGCTTTGAAGCGGTCGCCGAGTTGCGCCGGCGCGAGGGCGGCAGCGGCAAGCGTATGCCGGTGATCGCGCTGTCCGCGCACGCAGCCGAAGAACAGCGCGACAACTGCATCGCCGCGGGCATGGACGATTTTTTAACCAAACCCATGGATATCAAGGCGTTGCAGGCGCTGTTGCGGCGATACTCCAGCGCCAAAATATAGCCGCATGATTCGCGCGCGGCGCTCCCGTTCGCGGGGTTTCCTTCGTATAATGATCGCGGTATGAAGGAAAAAATAGAAAGTCACGATCTCACGCTGGGTATGTTCATCGCCGAGCTCGACCGCCCGTGGCTCGACACGCCATTCCTGATTCAAGGCTTCGTGATCGAATCGCAGGAGCAGATTCAGGAGCTGCAGCAGCACTGAAAGTTTGCGTACGTCGAGCGCACCCTCTCGGTGGGCAGTGCGTTTCGTCCAGATCCGCAACAAGCACCTGTAAAACCGCAGCGCGTTGCCGCGAGGCCCCGCGTTGAGCAAAAAGCCGATGAACCTGCGCCCGAAGAAAGCAAGGAGAGCTTTCTCGAAACTCTTCGCCGCGTGTTCGGCGCGGCATTTGGCGCGAAACCCGAAACCGCGAAAACCGAAACGGCAGCGCCCGATGTGCCGCGCGTAACCAGCGCGGGCGGCGCGGCGCCAAGCGCAAAATCACCGACCGGCGCGAAACTCGATCTGCGCCGCGAAAAAGGCATCAGCGCCGAAGAACACGCGCACCTCGATCCTAAATCCGGCGCGGCGGATGGTGTGATCATTCAGAAGACCGCGCCGGGAAGCGGCGGATTCTGGGCGCGCTTGATGCAATTGCTCAGCGGCAAGCCGGGGCCCGCGCGCCACTCGTCGTACGGCGGCGACGCCGAAACCATTACACTGGCTTATCCAGACCGCACCTCGTTCGAGGAGGAATTGCCTAAGGCGCGCGAGGCGCACCAGAAGGCCAACGATCTGGTGAAAGACCTGATCACCGATCTGCGCAACAACAAAGTACTCGAACTCGAAAAGGCGCACGACGCGGTGAACTGGATGGTGGAATCCGTGGTGCGCAACCCCGACGGCTTGATGTGGCTGGCGCGGCTGAAGGATAGCGATGCGTATACCTACGACCATGGCCTTAACACCTCGATCTACCTGATAGCGTTCGGCCGCCACCTCGGCCTGCGGCAGGATCAATTGCAGATCGTGGGCACCGCCGGCCTGATGCAGGACGTGGGCAAGATACGCCTGCCGCCGGGCATCATCGCCAAGCCCGGCAAACTGACACCCGCCGAGTTCAAGGTGATGAAAAGCCACGTCGATCACAGCGTGGCGATCATTCAGGAATCAAAACAAGCCTCGCAAATGCTGGTGGATGTGGTGTCGCAGCACCATGAACGTTTCAATGGCAGCGGCTATCCCAGGGGATTGCAGGGCGATCAGATCAGCATGCTCGGCACCATGGCCAGCATCGCGGATACCTATACCGCGATGATCAGCACGCGCGCGCACCAGAGTCCGATGTCGGTGCAGCAGGCGCTGCAACAACTCTACGCGTGGCGCGATCAGAGCTTCAAGGCGGAAATGGTCGAAGAGTTTATCCAGTGCATCGGCATATTCCCGGTGGGCAGCCTGGTTGAACTCAATACGCTCGAAACCGCGGTGGTGGTTGCGCAGAATCGCGAACGCCGCCTTAAACCGCGCATCATGCTGGTGCTCGACAACCAGCAGCAGCCGTATGCGAATCCGATCATGCTCGATCTGATCTACGATCCGCCCACGCCCGCGGGCGAGCCTTATCGTATCGTGCGCGGCTTGCAGGCGGGGGTGTACGATATCGATCCACAGGCGCACCTGCAGGCCATCAGCGATTTGGCCGGCATCGACTTGCCCAAGTAGCACCCAGCTGTCGGTTATTGTTTACTTCAACGGCGCCAGACTCAGGGCGGCGCTAATATCCGAAGGTTTGTCCGCGTCAAATTTGGTGACGGCACTTGCCGCATACCGCGTTGCATCCAGGCCGCCATTTACTTTCAGGTGTTCGACAATAGCGTTGCCACGTTGCATTGCCAGCTCCTGCAATTGCGCGTTGTTGATAGTGTGCAACTCAGCGGCGCGCGACAGCAACGCCTCGTAAAAATCGCGATCGGCGCTGCCGCGCCCAATCAACGCCAGCGCCGCATTGACGCGTTTGACTTCCCTGCCGGTTTTCTTTTCGTGTTCGGTCTTGAACTTCTCGATGCTGCCGCTGCCTGCGCGTTCCTCATGCAGCGCCTCAATGGCACGCTGAGTTTTCGCGTTATCGTAGTTCGGTAGTGCAGGGTCATCCGGCCCCGCCAGCTTGATGCCCGCGCGTTCCGCCAGCAGCCTGTGTGTCGCCTGTGTGCGCAGGGCCGCGGCGTCGTGGCGGCTGTCGTAGCGGCCCTGCACCATCAGCTTCAAGTTGGGCCGCTGCTTGAGCACACCCGCAATTTTCAAGAGCTTTTCGCGTTCGGGCGGCGCCAGTTGCGCGCGGCCCGCCTCGAACATGATGGTATCGACTTTCTCCGTGCCGCCACCCAGCAGCGACGCCAGCGCGCGAAACGGCGCGGTGACTATGTTGGTGATAACCGTGCGAATGGCCTGCCAGACAATATGCCCATAGCTGAATTCGGGACTGTCTACATTACCCCGCACCGGCACGGAAAGATCGATCTTGCCATTGGAATCGGTCAACAACGCGATCGCAAGGTCGATCGGCAGATTCACCGCCGCCGGGCTTTCCACGCGTTCGCCCAAGGTGAACTGCTCCAGCAACACCTTGTTTTCGCCCTGCAATTGGCTGTTATTGAGTTTGTACTGAAGATCAAGTGAAAGTTTGCCGGATGCAATGCGCCGGCCAGCGAAAGTCGCGCTGTACGGCGACAACGGCGATAACGCGACATTGCGGAACTGAACCGCCAGATCGGTAAACGCCTTCGGCTCAAACGGATTGATAGAGCCATTCACCTGCGCCTGCCCGAACTCATCGACCCGCCCCTCGAGCTTGACGCCGGAGCGCGTGCCGGCTTGCGTTGAGAGCCCCGTGACATTGCCATTCAACTCGCGTATCACCGCGGCAAATGGCAGCACCAGGCTATGGTCGGCGAAGTCGAGTTCGCCCTGAGTCACATGCATACGTTCGACATTGAGCACGAATGCATCATTGGAGGGCGGCGTGGAACCCGCGGTGCTGGCGACCGTGCCCGCGGGCGTGGCGGCGGATGGGCCGGGCGGTGCTCCGGATTTGCGCATGATCGCGCCCAGATTGGTGCTGCGATCCTTGGCGATGATGATTTTTCCGGCTGGCGCGACGAGGCGCAAGTCGCCCACGCGTGCATTCTTCGCGCCGATGTCGATAGTCATATCTTCGGCGGCCAATTGCCTTAATGCCGCGAATCGTTCACCGCTGCCTTCTTCGTCGAACTGAAGTGCATCAATGGATGCAGCGCCCGCGTAACGCAGTTCCGCGGCCTTGCCCGCGCCATTCCACTCCAACTGTCCGGACGCGCTGGCCGCGCCCGATTTGAGCTTGAGCGTTGTGTGTTTCGCGACCAACGGCTCGATCGGCGCAAACGCAATGTCTTTCGCGTCGATGCGCAGCGACGCGCGCTGTCGCGTGTGCGTCACGCTGCCCTGCATGCGCAAAGTGCCGCCCTGCTTGATTTGCAAACCTGCGTCCAGCGTCATCGGTTGCTTGCCGGCGCTGCTCACGTCGCGCGCGGCCACGCGAATGTTTTGCAGATCAAGATTGAGTGGCGGTTCCGTGCCGCGGTCGAGCAATGCGATCGTGCCATCAGTCAGCTCTACACTGCGCAGTTCCACCGCGAGCGGCGCGGGATTTGCGGGCCGCGCGCCAAGTGCACCAGATGTGCGAGATGCGCCATTTCGCGCAAATGCCGTGACCAGATTTACGACGCCGTCGGCCTCGCGAGTCAGCCGCATGCCGGGTTTCAGCAACTTGAGCGACGCGGCGCTGAATCGATTTTGCGCGAGGCTGAATTTGCCACCCGTGAGATTGGCCGCGCCCAGCGTCAATAAATTGTCTTTACCGCCGTGCTCGGCGACGCGAATTTCGTTCAGATCGACAGCCAATGCATCTACATCCAGTTTGAGCGTATCGCCGGCCTCGATATTGATGTCCGCGAGCAGCCCCGCGCGCGCGATATCGAATGCCAGCGGACGCACGAAGCCATGATCGACCGCCTGTAGTGAAACCTCGCTGATGTTGATACCATCGAGCGCGATAGTCCACGGCGCGCCCACTGCCCGCGAAGGTATATCCAGCACGACCGGCTTGCGCCCAAACGCATTGTTGCCGGCGGCATCGTTGGTGAGATTGATGCGCGCCTTGCCTAGCGCTGTCTGCGCGAAGCGCAGCTTGCGTTGCGCAAGATCAAAAGCGCCGCCGGAGAGGGTCAGCATTGCGGCCGCGACGATTGTATCCTTGGCGCCGGTTTCGCGCGCGGTGATGCCTACGAGGGTTGCCGACAGTCCTTCCACCACGGCTGCCGGCGAAGCGCCGGTCATCAACTTGAGCGATGCCTTCAACCCGCTGCGCTCGACATCAAAAGTGAGCGGCTTGGTAAATCCATGATCGTCAGTTCTCAGCGCGACTTCCGTTACATTGATGGCGTCGATGTCGATTTGCCAAGGCTCGCCCGGTGGCGTGGCCAGCGTCGGCGCCGTGAGCTTTGACCAGTTCACCACGCCTTGCGCGTCCACGATGGTATGTGCACGCGCCTTATTTAATGCAAATTCGCTGATACGCACGCTGCGAGAGGCGAGGTTGATGGTGCCGCCGCGCAATGCGGCTTCGGAGATGGTGAGCGCGGCATCCTGCTGGCCGCGTTGCTTCACTTCCACGCCACTCAGTTTGAATGCCAGGTTGTTCGCATTGGCGTCAAGTTTGCCGTTTTCGTATTTTGTGTTGTACGTAAACGACACATCTGCGCTGCCAGCCACCGGCTCTGTTAGCAAACGGTCCTGCAGAAAGCGCCACACCGACGCAAGCTTGAGATCCTTGATTTCCATCGTTCCCGTCGAGGCCACCGGCGCCAGCGTAATGCTGCCGCGCCAACCCAGCAGCCCGCCGGCGGGCAGCTTTGCGCTCATTGTGTAATTGCCCTTCTGATCGGGTAGCGTGGACAGATCCTTTAGTTCGAAGTTAATTGGTTCGAATCGCGCGCTCGCGGTCTCGGCGATCGCCTTGTCGACAAATGCAATACGGCCCTGCTTGATGGTGATGTGTTGCAGCAGCAGCCGCGGCAGCTTTCCCGCGGCATCGGTCTTTTGCTCTCGGGGTTTGCTGGCGGGCGCGAGTTTCGTGAGGTTAAGCGTGCCCTTGGCATCGATTTCAAGATGGGCGCGGGGTTGCTCGATCGTGATATCGGCGAACGTCCATGCCCGGTGAAACAGGCTGCTCGCCTCGAAATCCACGAACAGGCGGTCAAACGCGACAGCCGGTGTTTTTCCACCGGACTCCGTAACCGTGAAGTCGCGCGCCTCCAGGATGAACAAGAACGGATTGATGCGTATGTCGCCGACGGAGCCCATGGCGTTAAGGTTCTCGCGCAGGTAATCAGGCAGCGCGCGTTTCAGATACCAGGGTGCGGCGACAAAGCCCGCCAGCGCGTACAGCAGCAGCGCGCCCGCCGCCAGCAAGAATGGCAGCGAAAGCAGAATCTTGACTACGCGTTTCATGGCGGCGCCTTCATCAACTACTGTTTGTCGGATTCCAGAATAGCGAACCCGGCTTGCAGGCATTTCTCGATGCGCGCTTTTTCTTTTGCCACCGAGTCATCCGTCCATTGCCAGAAACCGTGCTTGGATTTCATGCCGAGACGGCCCTGTTCGACCATGCGCTTGAAAAACGGCGGCGGCTCTTTCTCCGAATGCAGTTGCGGAAACAACGCCGTGGCGACCGAGTAATTGGTATCCCAGCCCGACATTTCCTTTTGCAGAATCGGCCCGCAGGCGACGAAGCGAAAGCCGAAGCCATAACGCACCGCGGTGTCGATGCCCTCGGCGTCGGTGACGCCATCGTTGATGAGCCATAGTGCCTCGCGCATCAGCGCGTGCTGCAAACGATTGCCGACGAAGCCCGGCACATCACGATTCACGCGTATCGGCGCCTTGCCGATGTCCTTCATCAGTTGTTCGAGCTTGCCCGCCACCGCCGCATCGGTGGATTCGGCGCTGATCACTTCAACCAGTGGCACCAGGTGCGCAGGCATGAAAAAATGCAGCCCCGCGACACGCGAGCGTGTTTTCAGATGTTTGCCGACTTCGCCGATCGGAAAGTTCGACGTGTTGGTCGCAAGCGGAACATCGAGCCTGGCGAGCGCTTCGAGTTGCGCGAAGATTTTTTGCTTGAGTTCGAGGTTCTCGGTCGCCGCCTCGATTACGACATCAACGGATTGCCACGGGATGTCTTCCAGTTGCGAATAAATTTTCACGTTGTTCGTGCACGACGCATCCGCATGCACCTTTGCCAGCCCGGCGAGGAGGCGCGCGGGCAATGCGTTGCGGGTTTTCTCCGATGGGCTCATGACATGAACTGTCCAACCTTTTGCCGCGAATACGATGGCGATATCGCCGCCCATGATGCCGCCGCCAATTACCGCCGCGTGTGATGTTGACATTGCATTACTCCAGTCTGATTGCCGAATGAAAAACGGCGCGGAATAGCCGCGCCGATTTGCTTAATAAAAACAATTACTTACGAATTGCTTATGGTGTTAGCACCACGACTACTTGGCGCGCGCCGCACTCCACTTGCCGGCCGCGCTGCCTTTCACCGTGCCCTCGATGCGGTCGCCCGTGACCTTGCCGCTGTAGTCGCGGCCATCGACCGAAAACGAAATCATGTCGCCGCGCAGTGTGCCGTTGGAGATCGCCTTGCCGCCCGCCGTACCGTCGATTTTCTGGAATGTCTGTTTGAATGCGAGATCGCCGCCTTCCATGCGCCAGTTGCCATCCACCTTGGCGGGCACGATCCACAGATACGCCGTCCGTCCTTCAACGTTTTCGGTTTGATCGGCTGTCCAGTCGCCCATGGTGAACGCGTGCGATACCACGCGCGTGCCCGGCTTCATGTTGAGTATGGTCGGGCGCAGTTTCAGATTCAGGCTCGGCAGCAGATACATGGTCAGCACCGTCGCTTTGCTGAAATCGGTTTCAAAAATGTCGCCGCGCACGAACTCGGCGCGGCTCGCAACGGTGGCGCCTTCTTTCTGTGCGTTACGCTTTGACAACTCGACCATGTCGGGGTTGTATTCGACGCCGAGTGCGCGGATGCCGCGCTTGGCGGCGGTAATCACGGTGATGCCGTCGCCCGATCCAAGATCAATCAAATAATCATTGGTAGTGGCCTTGGCCATGTCGAGCATCTTTTGCACCAGCGCCGCTGGCGTGGGCACCCATATCACGTCCTTGCCTTCCTGGCCGACGGATGGGGTGAATTCCTTGCCTTTGTCCTGCGCGTGTGAGTTGGCGGCAAATGCCAGGGCGGCCGCGGCGGCCAGGAACGAAATTTTCCGTACAAATGACTGCATGATGATCCTCTAAAGTAAGTGTTGAGTGATGAGTGTTTAGTGCCAAGTGACCGGCGGGAGGCGGGAGGCGGGATTATGCCTCAACGTGCCACGCCAGGTGTTGGATGACCTACGGCGTCGTCTTTGCACCGTCCACTGCCGCGCCAGAGGCGGTCAGCGTGGCGATTGCAGCCTCTGCCAGCCCCGCCTCGCGCAGGATTTCAATGCTGTGCTGGCCAATCAAGGGTGCGGCAAGAAAATCCTTGCGCGCGCCGCGCGACAATTTGTTCGGCAATTTCATGTTGATTATTTTGCCCTCGGTTGGATGCTCGATAGTCTCGAAAAAGCCCACGTCCTTCAGGTGCGGGTCTTCCATGATCTGCTCGAGGGTTTGGAACGGCATCGCCGGCACGTCGGTGCGGTCGAAAATCTCGATCCACTCGGCGGTGGTTTTCTGCTTGAGACCTTCCGCGCGTATCGAAAAATAATCCGCCGTGTTCTTGAAGCGCGCCGCGACTGTATTCAATCGCGGGTCCGTTTTCAGCTCCGGTTTGCCGATGGCGTCGAACACTGCAAACGCCTGCGCATTGGTGTTGGCGGAAATGCAGATGTAGCCGTCCTTGGTTGGCAGCGGACGCGAGCGCGGATCGATCAGGCGCGGGTCGCCCATTTCTCCCAGCGGCGGCACGAAGGTCTTGAGATACATGTGTTCTTCGAGTGTTGCCTTGACGATGTTCTCGAACATCGGCAGTTCAATCGCCTGGCCGTGACCCGTTTTTTCGCGGTGATACAGCGCCATCAAAATCATCTGCACCGCGATCAGACCGACGGTGCGGTCGGCCACCACCATTGGCAGATAACGTGGCTCGCCGGCGCCCATCTGATACAGTGCCGCGATGCCGCCGGAGCCTTGAATGATCGAATCGTATGCGGGTTTGTTTTTGTAACGTCCATCCTGCCCGAATCCATACATGCCGCAGGTGATGATCTTCGGGTTGATCTTGCTCACGTCTTCGTAGGTGAGCTTCAAACGCTTCATCGCCGACGGGCGCATGTTCCACACCATCACGTCGGTGGTGGCGAGTATTTTCAGCAGCGCGTCATGGGCTTCGGGCTTCTTGAGATCAAGCGCGATGCTGCGTTTGTTGCGATTCAGATGCAGAAACTTGCCCGACATGTTCGGGTTGCGGCCCTTGCCCGCGAGCGAGCGCACGATGTCGCCGGTTGGCGCCTCGACCTTGATCACATCGGCGCCGTGATCCGCCATGATCTGCGTGGCGAGCGGGCCGACCACCACCGAGGTGAGATCGACGATGCGCACGCCTTCGAGCGGGCCACCGGCCATCAGGCAAACTCCACGGTGGCGCTCAAGGAGAGTGCACCGGTATCGTCCTGTGTCCACAGCTTTGCGCTCTTTCCGTCGGCGGCAGGCTCGCCGCAAATCGAAATCGGGCGATTGGCGAACATCGGACGTACATTGCGCGAACTCATGAATTTTATTGGTGACTTCGCGTGCGCGCGCGCGAGCTCATACACCAGCAGCGTCGTGAGGCCGCCATTCATCACCAGCGCCGGATAACCTTCAGTACCGGTGACATACGGATGATCGTAGTGAATACGATGGCCGTTAAAAGTGAGCGCCGAGTAGCGAAACAACATTACTTCCGTGGGCGTCACGATGTTCTTCCACACCGCCGTACCGGGTGCTGGTTGCGGCGCGGGGGCGGGTGCGTTCTTGTCGGGGTCTTGCCGGTAAACAATATCCTGCTCCTCGCTGATGGCAAGGCCGCGTGGCGTGGTGATGTCGGTGTTCACGGTGACAAACACCATGGTGCCGGTGCGTCCCTGCTTGATGACCACATCCTTGATGGTCGAGACGCGTTTGACCTCATCGCCCAGACGCAGATCGCCCAGAAACCGCGAGCGCTTGCCCGCGAACATGCGGCGCGGCAGCGGCACCGGCGGCAGAAAATCGCCGCGCGCAGGGTGCCCATCCGGCCCGATGCCCGAATGGCGCACCACGCGCGGAAACAAAATCGAATGCCAGCCGATGGGCAATGCGTCGCCCATTTTCGGCGCGGGATCATCGCGATCCAGCGTCGCCGACAAACGATGCACCGACGGCACGGTGACGTAATCGGTATCGGATTCCTGTTCGCCTATCCACTTCTTCAGGTTTTCGAGTTCTGTTGCCATGGCAGATCCTTGGAATTGTCCCTAAAATGCAATAGTAACAACAGCTTACGAAGTCACGCTAAAAATTTCGCGCTATTGTGCCGCCGCTTGCCAGCCCAAATCTGTATATGCTAGCATTGCTTTCGTTGATAGCGAATTTTGTGAATAATGTATCCAGTATCCAGTATCCATATACCGGCCCATGAGCATATTGACCATCAGAAACATCGAGCCGCAGCTCAAAAACAAGTTGCGGTTGGCGGCGGCGGCGCACGGGCACTCGATGGAAGAAGAAGTGCGCACTATTCTGCGTGATGCGCTGACGCGAGCGAAGCCGCAGCACGGTATAGGCAGCCGCATTCACGCCAGATTCGCGGCACTGGGCGGGGTAGACCTGCGGCTACCTGAACGTATCGAGACGCCAAGGGCGGTTGATTTCGACGCAGGCACGATGAGGTGATTATACTGGACACCAATGTGGTGTCTGAAATCATGCGGCCCCGGCCCGAGCCTGCCGTGCTTGCATGGCTGGACGCTCAAGCCACCGAGGAACTTTGGTTAACCGCCGTTGTTGCCGCTGAGTTGATGTTTGGTGTGGCGCGTCTGGCGGACGGAGCTCGCAAGCGGCAGTTGGCTCAAGCGGTGTGCGTTACGCTGGAAGAGGACTTTGCAGGCCGTGTACTACCGTTCGACCTCGCGGCAGCTTCGGTCTACGCCGATTTGTCGGCAAAGCGTGAGCGCGCGGGCGCGCCGATTGCCATGGCGGATGCTCAGATCGCTTCTATTTGTCTTGCACACGGCGCCGTGTTGGTCACGCGCAATGGCAAACACTTTGCCAACCTCGATCTGACGATTGTCGACCCTTGGGCCGCGCACGCAGCGAGCGGCACATAGCCTCTCTACCTTGCGGGGCCGCGCGTTAGCGCCATCAATTCGCAAATGTCGCATAGTTGATCGAGATTTTCAACGATCACCACGATGCGATCCGCAACGCTTTTGTCGAGCACGCGCTTCGCGCACGAGTGGAATTTCTTCATGCGTTGTTCGCGCGTGAGCGGAGAACCGATCCAGCCCGACAATTTATCCACGCGCTTCGCAACCACGCGCCCATCGGTGAGCGTCACCGTCATGTCCACATGCATGCGGTCAAAATCGTTGGGTATCTTGTCATCCAGATGCAGCGCGATTTTCGGCAGCAGCGCGACGACATCCGGCGCGAAACGCCGTTCGTTGTTGAACGAATCGACAGTAATCTCGCCGTCGAGCAGCGCGATGGCCGTGGTGTATTGCACACTGAATTTGCCATCGAGGCCGGTTTCGGGCTGCGGCCGGTTCACGTATTCAAAACGCGGAAACACGACATCGACTTTCGCGATCTGTCGCGGCTGGATTCCATGCTCTTCACGCAGCGCCAGCGCGGCGTCGATAGGCCGGTGCGTGAAATAGTTCGACGGATGTTTCTTAAAGCCGACACCCGGATCGACCATGCGAAACGGCGCGCCGAAGTTGTCGATCAGCAAATGCGGCTCTGCCTTGCCGAATAGAAAGGTGTCGAAAAACCCCTTCGGCCCGAACACATCGGCGCTGCCGGTAAAACCCATTTTCGCCAGCACCGCGCACTCGATACCCATGCGCGCGGCGTGTCCCGAATGCGACGACTTGGTCATGGTGCCGGTGTTGATCGAGATGCTGCCCGCGCGCGAGCCGGCGATGCCGAACGCCATCAACATCTGTTGACGATCAAGATCAAGCATGCGCGCGGCGGCGGTCACCGCGCCGAACTGCCCGGTGGTGCCCGGCTTGTGAAAACCCGAGCCGGTCTCCAATCCAGTAGCCGCCATGCGCATGCGGCCTTGCACTTCAAACGCAGCGGCGAGCGACTCGATCATTTTCTTTCCGCCGAGATTGTGATTTTCCGCGATCGCCAATATCGCCGGCAGCGTGGGCGAGGTCGGGTGATTCAGCGGATACCACGTGTTATCAAAATCCAGCGCGTGCGCCATGGTGCCGTTGGCGTATGCGGCGTTCAACATGGACGTCTTGAAGCCGCCCGCGATCACGGTCGCTTGCGGATTGCCGCCGGCGTCCTTCACATACTGCGTGACGATGCGGCCCAGCCCCAGTGGCTCGGTGGCGCCCGCGAGCATCACCGCGATGCCGTCGAGCGTGCAGGCTTTCGCCATGTCGATGGCGGCGGCGGGCAAGGCCTCGTATTTGACGGCGAGGATTTTGTCGATTAGTTGTGCCGTGAGTGTGGTCATAAGTGTTTGAAAAAGCGTTTAGGCATTATCGCGCCTTGTTGCCCGCGCGCGGCGGTGCATCAACGAGCCGCCGTTCACGCACGATCTCGCGCGCGAGTTGCTTCTCCGTGGGTAAAAGTTTCTGATACTTCGCGGCGAATATCTGCCGGTTTTCACTGAGCACCGAATACTTGGCAACCGCCTCGTTCTTGCTCGAACATAGTATCAACCCGATGGACGGATTATCGCCTTTGGGGCGCATGTGTTCATCGAATACGCGCACATAAGAATCCATCTGTCCGATATCCTGATGCGTGAGTTTGCCAACTTTAAGATCGATCAGCACAAAACACTTTAGCAGATAGTTATAGAAAACCAGATCGATATAGAAATCTTGTTCTTCAAAGCGTATTCGCTTTTGTCGCGCGACAAACGAAAACCCCTTGCCCAGTTCCAGCAGAAAGGCCTGCAAGTTGTCGATGATCGCCTGCTCCATATTCGACTCGCGCAGCGCCGGGTAATTGTGCAAATCGAGAAACTCCAGTACGTAAGGGTCGCGGATAAACTGCGCCGGCTCCACGCGAGCCAGCTTCGCGACGGCCTCCTTGCGCACGGGCGCTTTTTTGCGGCTCGCCAGCAAGCGCTCGTAATACAGCACCGAAATCTGCCGTTCGAGTTGCCGTGTGGACCAATGCTGATCGACTGTCTTGTTCATATACCACTCGCGGGCCGCGGGCGCATCCACCTGCATCAGCAGGCGGAAATGACTCCAGCTCAATTCAACACGCGCTACATGACGAACGGCGTCAACGGTTGATTCGAGACGCAGTGCGTCTCGGATCCTGAACATGCGATAAAACTGCCGCATCTTGCGCAGATTGGTCACATCAAAACCGCGCCCGAATTCTTTAATCAAGCGCCGTGACACATCCTCAAGTACCGCTTCACCATAGGCGGCGCGTCCTTTGCCACCCTGTTCATGCTCCACGATCAGCCGTCCCACGTGCCAGTAGGCATGCACCATCGCCGTGTTCACGGCTCGCAGGGCCGAGGTGCGCGCGCTATCCAGCACCGCGCGGATGTTGCGGTACAGCGTATTAGGACTGCGCTTGGAAACAACCTTGGAAATAATCTTGCGGCGCGGCATCATGCGCTCTCCGTATCAAACATCAAGCAATGGCAGTCCTGTTCAATCCGCCTTCGCACCCGATTGCGTCACCATCTTCGCGTAACGCCCGATCTCGTCCTTGATCACGCTGGCAAACTGTGCCGATGTATTTGGCGTAAATTCCAGCGACAGCGCATCAAGCCGTTCTTTCACGTCGGGCAATTGCATCACGCGGTTGATTTCGCCGTTGAGCTTGCCGATGATCGCGGGCGGCGTGCCCGCCGGCGCGAAAAACGAAAACCAGGTGTGGTCGGCAAAGCCCGCGAAGCCCGACTCCGCCACCGTCGGCACGTTGGGTAATATCGCCGAGCGCTTCGCGGTGGTCACCGCGATGGGGCGCACGCGATTGGCTTTCACGTGCGGCACCGCCGGCGGCATCGAAGTTGACGCAATCGGCACCTGATTGCCGACCACCGCAGTCACCGCCTGCGCCGGGCCGTAGGGCACGTGCGTGATGTTCACCTTCGACAGCGCCTTGAATATCAACTCCGCATCAAGGTGCGGCGTGGTGCCCGTGCCCGACGAGGCGTAACTCACCGGCGTCGCTCTCGCGAACGCGATCACCTCCTGCAAGGTATTGGCCTTCACCGATGGATGCACCGAAATCAAGTTCGGCGTGGTCGGCCCCTGCACGATGGGGGCAAAATCGGCCGCCGTGTAGCCGGGCTTTGAATACAGACTCACGTTCACCACGAATGCGGAGCTGTTCATCAAAATCGTGTAGCCATCGGGATTGGCGCGCGCCGCGGTTTGCGTGCCGACATTGCCGCCCGCACCGGGGCGGTTTTCGATCACTACGTTTTGCCCCCACGCTTCGGACAATTTCGCGCCGACGATGCGCGCGACGATATCGGTCGATGCGCCCGGCGCGAAGGCCACCACAAATCGTATCGGCCGATTGGGATAGGCGCCCGCGTCGCGCGCAGGCGCCTGTGCGTACGCCGTGGCGTTGAACGCCAACAACGCCCCTGCAAAGATGTGTTGTAAGTAATTGTTTTTAAACATAATTTTTCCTCCGCGGAACAGGCTGTGGAATACTTGAACGTTGCGTGATTATACGCACCGAGACACCAGCACTGGCGCACGGCGGATGCACAACGGGCGTTGCGGTGTCAGCCCCGTACCCCTAGCAGCCTGTCGGACTTAGCCTGAACCGGCCAAGAAAGAATGAATTTTTCAATGCAAAAGTATCCGACAAAGGTGCTCAAACGTACCAGAATGTCCGGTGTGCGCCGCATTAAACAGCGAGCAAACGAACGTGTGGAAATTCATTGCGCGCATCACCTGTCGAATCGTGCGAAGCTTTTTCGTAAAGTCCGACAGGCTGCTAGACTGTGATGCACGTACCTGCCTCAAGTGTCCCTCCGCCCGCCATCAACCTCAAGGAGACTTCTCATGCCATACGCAATCGTGCACTTTGAAATTCCCGCGGACGACGTGACGCGCGCGCAAAAATTCTACAAGCAGGCGTTCGGCTGGAAAATCAGCGACCCGTGGAACATGGGTTACTTTTTTGTCGAAACCCGCAAGCAGGGCGAAGACGGCATCAACGGCGGGTTGATGAAACGCCAAATGCCCGGCCAGCCATTCATGAATTACATCGCGGTGAAATCCATCGATGCGGCGCTCGTGCGTGTCACCAGGGCCGGCGGCAAAGTGTGCATGCCCAAGACCGAAATTGGGCAGAACATGGGCTGGATCGCGGCGTTTCACGATACCGAAGGCAACATGATGGGCTTTCATCAGGGCCCCAAGCAGCCGGCGGCGAAAAAATCCGCGAAGAAAGCGGCGAAGGAAAAATAACGGTGATCTGCCGCCGCGCCTGGAGTGCGCGCCCGCCTGGCGCCGGCGCGCTGCCAGCGAATTTGCACAAGCAGAAATTATGAAAATGTCCGGCTATCCCTTCGGCACGGTCGATTGGTCAAGCGTCGAACGTGTCGAATATCCCGGCGAGCAAGGGGTCGCGTATTGGCGCACGCGCGACTTCGGTGACATTCGTGTGCGCATGCTCGAATATTCACCTGGTTATCTTGCCGATCATTGGTGCGAGAAGGGACACATACTGCTCTGTCTCGAAGGCGAGCTGCACACCGAACTTAAGGATGGCCGCACGTTCGTGTTGAAACCGGGCATGAGTTATCAGGTTGCCGATAACGCCGAGGCGCATCGCTCGTATGCGCCGGAGGGTGCGAAGCTGTTCGTGGTGGATTGACCAGTGCCAAACAATCGATGGAAAATACAACCCAGAAAGGGAGGACGCACATGCAATTAAACACGATATCGCGTGCGACGATACTTCGCCTGGCCGCGATTGGTGCTTGCGCCATGGTGTTTGCCGTGCCCGTGCACGCGCAGCTTGCCGCTGACAACAAGGCGTGTGCCGAGAAAAAGGGCGACGAGGCCATAGAAGCCTGCACGCGCGTGATCGAGTCCAAGGACAACAAGAAGATCAAGCTCGAGCACGTGTATTTCAACCGCGGCGTCGAGTGGATGGCCAAGAAAGACCATGACCGCGCCATCGCGGATTACAGCGCCGCCATCAAGATTGATCCAAAATATCGCGACGCCTACAACAGCCGCGGCGGAGCGTATCGCGCCAAGGGGCAGCTTGACCTGGCCATCGCGGATTACAGCGAAGCGATCAAACTCAATGCCACGCGCGGGGTGTACTACCGCAATCGAGGCAACGCGTATGCCAGCCAGCGCAACTACGCGAGCGCCCTTGGCGACTTCAATGAGGCGCTAAAACTCGACGCCAACGATGCGGCGGCGAACGACAGCGCGGCATGGACCATGGCGACAGCACCCGATGCCAAGCTGCGCAACGGCAAACGCGCGATCGAGCTGGCGATGAAGGCGTGCGAACTGACTCAATGGAAGCGTGGCTCCTACGTTGATACGCTGGCCGCGGCCCATGCGGAAGACGGCAATTATGCCGAAGCCGTGCGCCGTCAGGAGCAGGCGCTTACCGATGCGGAATTCGAAAAATCCGACGGCAAGAACGCCCGCACGCGGCTTAAGTTGTACAAGTCGAAAAAACCCGTGCGCCTGCCAAAGTAACGAAGCAGCGCCGGCGCGTCAGCCCTGCGTCAGCAGCGCGTACATCAGAAACCCCGCGCCTATCGAACCGAGTGCGGCGCCGCTGGCTTCCGGCATCGGGAACGCGGGTTTTGCCCGCGCGATATAGTACGCGATGGCGTAACCGCAGAGCACAATGGCGAATTGCACCATGCTAAAGCCGCTCAAATACGCGAGCAGCGGTGTCGCTTCCGCGCCGATGATGGCCTCGCCGTAGGCGTAGCCGTGCGCGATACCGCATGCCGCGAATAGCGCGGTGGCGGCGTTGCCGCGCAAAAATTCGCTGCGCCGAAACAGCAACACGCCAAGCCCAATCAAACTGGCGGCCACCAGCGCTTCGGCGTACGGCACATCGGGCGCGCGCAGATGCAGCAGCGTGCCCGCGAGCGTGCCGAGAATAAACAGAACGATCGCGCCGATGCGCTGGCCAAAGTAATAACACGCAATCCCAAAGCCGATGATAAACATCAAGTGATCGACGCCGATGATCGGATGGCCGAATCCGGACAGCAGCCCCTCCATCAACGTGGCTGGCGTGGCGCCGCCCATCGGATGGTGCGCGGCGGCTGGCAGTGCGAAGCCGAAAGTGGTGAGCACCGCAACGAGCGCGGCGGTCCTGGTGTGCGCGTGTGTCATCGGCTTGAGCATGTTTTTCATGACGTGTCCTCTTGGGATTTGCGGTCGTTGGTGGTGGTGGTGGAGATGGCGGCCAGAACAAGCTGTTAGCGTATCGCACCCTGGCCCAATCGTAAACTCGCGCCCGCCGAAAACCGCGCGCCGCCCTCGATTCACCGGCTAATCTACGCTAAAGTCCGCCGCCAGATCAGAACCCCATGAATTACTTCACTCAACTTTCCGGCCTCATGATCGAGGTCATGCTTCCTCTCGGCCTGTTGGTGGCCGCCGGTGCATTCTGGCCGCGCATCTATGCTGATGCGCAGCCCGATGTGTTGCGCACGCAGCTCAATCGCGTGGTGATGTATGTGTTTTATCCATGCGTGTTGTTCGCCGTGGCCTCCACCACGCCGATCACGCCCGCGTTGCTGTCGGTGCCGCTGCTGGTGGGCATCGGCACGCTGGGGTCCGGGGCGCTGCTCTATGTGCTGCTGTATCGCTCGCCGCTGGGCCGCAATCTTACCGATCCGACGCGCGCGGTGCTGGTGATCGGCGGCATGTGGGGCAACACTTTCAACATCGGCGCGCCGGTGCTGATTTTCTTTTTTGGCGGCGGCGCCACGCGCTACGCGATTTATAACGACGTGCTGATGACCATGCCGCTGGTGTGGAGCCTCGGTGTGTGGATCGCAACACGGCTCGGTTCGCACGAAAACAATGTGTCGTACCCATCGGTGTGGCGCGTCATGCTCACCATGCCGCCGATCTGGGCCTTCGCGCTCGGCTTCGCCTCGCAGCAACTCGGCCTCACTTATCAGCCGCTGGTGTCCGCCGCGCAGTTTGTGGGCCAGGCGACGATCCCGGTGGTGCTGTTCGTGCTCGGCATGACGATCCCGTGGCGCAATTTGACGCCGCGCCCGGAAATCCTCGTCGCCTCCGGGGTGAAACTGCTGGCGATGCCGGTCATCGTGTGGCTGGCGGCGGGCACGTTGTTTCCGCAAATGGGCCAGGCGCAATATGCAGCCGTGGTCGAAGCCACGACGCCCGCGATGATGACCACGTTGCTGCTTGCGGATCGATTCAAACTTGACTCCGCCACCGCAGGGCTGATCGTCGGCTGGACAACGCTGTTGTTCTGGCTCACTCTGCCGGTAATCATGGCGCTGGGGATGGTTAAATAACATGCTTGGCGGCGCGAGAAGATCCTTGTAATTTGAACATTTGATGTTCAAAAAACAAGGATGCTCAAGGAATCAAGCGCGCCAGCTAACTTAAGGAGACGCAAATTGAATTCAAACGCCACAACCACGGCCCCCTACTTCTACATGGTCACCTTCGAAATCGCGCGCGAAGATGAAAAGGATTTCAACGAGATTTACGACACCGAGCACATTCCGAATATTTTGCAGGTCGAAGGCGTGTTGCAGGTGATACGTCTTCGCGATGCCAAACCAACGCCGCAAGGCTGGCTGAAATATTCGGCGCTATACCTGATCACGCAGCCTGATCTGCCAACCACGCCGCAGTGGAAGGCGAAGTCCGATCTCGGACGCTGGGCGCCGGTGATACGCCCGCGGGTGAAGGCGCGGCGCCAGCGGCTGGGCACGGTGACGGCCAATGCGCAGAAATTGTGATTATAAAAAAATCAATAAAAACAATAACTTACGTATCAATATAAGAACGCCGCAAAGTGCGCGGCACTTTTTTCAGTTATAGCACTCTTATGCGGGAATCCAGCGCAATAGACTTTTGTAGTGACCACACGGACCACGGTGAACAACAAGAAAAACATTTTCAGCGCGAAACTCAAACTCGCCACCGCGGCATTGGCGACCGGCGCGGCGCTGGTCGCCAGTTGCGCGCAAATTCAGGAATTCATCTTTCCCACGCCTTCGGTGCCCGCCGAGTGGAACGCGTTGATGAACGAGGTGCGCGGCTACACGCGGCGCATGGGTTTCAAGCCCACTGAAAACTTCAAGGATGTGTTCGCCGAAAAAGGCGGCTACTCGATGTGCGGCCACGTGCCGCGCCTGTACTTGCCCTATTCGTATCAGGACCCGGCGATCCAGTGGATCAATTCCGAAACCGAGCAGGAATGCCGCGAGGCGGCCGCGGGCAACGATATGTTTTTCACCAGTCTCGAGGCGATAGGCGAGATCGGCACCTCGGTCACCTCGATGATGCTCGAGGCAAAGCTCGACCGCTTTTTGTATCTCGTGATACACGAAGATTGTCACGACCAATTCGATCTGCCCTACGGCGTCGAGGAGGCTCTGTGCGAGCTCATTACCTATAAGGCGATGGCGGCCTTCAGTATCGAGAAATACGGCACGAAAGCGCGCGAGGATCGCGCGGTGCGCCGTTACACCGACGCGCAGGCGCGTCTGACGCGTGCCACCATCAGCGTCTATAACGAGGCGACGCAGCTCTACGCGCTGCATGCGCGCAACGAGCTCTCCACTGCCGCACTGATGCAGGAGCGCGAGCGCCTCTACCGCCGTGCCGAAAGAACGCTCGAATGGCGGCGCGGCGCGCTTAACAACGTCGGCCTGTCGAGCAATATGACCTACAGCCGCCACTACCCGTTGCTCGAAGCCGTGCATCAGGCGCTGGGCGGCGATCTTGCGCGCAGCGTGGAGTTCTTCAGCGCGGTAGACCGCGCCAAGCCCGCGCGCGCGGCGGTGATGAAGCGCCTGAAGCTGATGGACGAAAACAACGTTCAGTTCGTGCGCGCCTACGAGGCCGCCGTGGTTGACACCATATACGCGCAGCTTAAACAGCGCGGCATCGCCATCGGGCCATTGCCGCTAAAATAGCGGCATCGATTTGTTTCGGAGCGTCTCGACGTGTCGCGCCAGTGGCTGATTGGCATACTCATACTCGTTGGCATCATCGCTTTTTCCAGTCACGGACTGAAAGGCGGGCCCGACATCTCGGTGCGCGAGGCCGCCGTGTTGATAAAGGGCGCTTCGCCGCCGGTGCTGGTCGATCTGCGCGAGCGTGCGGCGTTTGATCAGGGGCGTATCAGCAGCGCGCGCTCCGTGCCGGCGGGCGAATTCAAGGCCGCGCTCGAAGAACTGAAGCTGCCCAAGCTCGATGTAATCATCATTTACGACGAAGACGACACGCGTGCGCGCGAGGCAACCAAGCTGCTATACGAAAGCGGCTATCAGGGCGCGCTGACGTTAAAAGGCGGCATCAAGGCATGGCACGAGGCCGGGCAGGCGGTGGAGAAACCCCGGCCGGCGAAGGCAAAGTAACTACCGCGCCCGTGGGCGCGGACGCGGGAATCTTAAAAGGATCTCTGCAATGAACATCAACAATCATCGTACGAATATTTACCGCTGGCTTCGCGTGCTTTTCGCGCTTTTTGTCGTCACGCTGGCCGGTTGCGCCACGCAAAACCCGCCGCTGACCCAGGATCAGATCACCGCCGTGTTATCCGCGCCGGATCGCAACGAGGCCGACAAGGCCAACGACGGGCGGCGCAAGGCACGCGACCTGCTCGCCTTCATCGACGCCCGGCCCGGCATGCGCGTGCTCGACGTGGGTTCGGGCGGCGGCTACACCGCCGAGCTGCTCGCGCGCGTGGTGGGCGCGAATGGGCGCGTGTATGCGCACAACAATCCGCTCTTCATGAAAAACTTCATCAAGGATCGTTTCACGGAGCGGCTCAAAAATTACTCCGGATCGAACCTCATACACAGCGTGCTGCCGTTCGAAAACCCGCTGCCCGCGGACGTGGCGAAAGGCTCGATCGATCTGGCAACCTTCATGTTCGTCTATCACGACTTGGGCTGGGTGGAGGCCGATCGCGCCGCGGTCAATCGCGCGGTGTTCGATGCGTTAAAACCCGGCGGCTACTACGTAGTGGCGGATCATTCAGGCCGGCCCGGCACCGGCATCAGCGAATCAAAAAGCCTGCACCGCATCGAGGAATCGCTGCTGCGGCGTGAAGTCGAGGCCGCGGGATTCAAGCTCGTCGCGCAGGCGAATTTTCTGCGCAACCCGAATGACCCGCGCGACAAAAGCGTGTTCAAGCCCGCGCAGCCCAACGATGAATTTGTGCTGAAGTTTCAGAAGCCATAGGCACATACCGCGCCGCCGTACTATTTATTGCGCGCTCGCGCCCGATGCCTTCACAACTTTTCCCCACTTCGCAAGCTCGCTCTTGATGTAGACGCCGAACTCCGCCGCCGAACTGCCCACGGGCGCCGCGCCGTCGGCGGACAATCGCGCCACGACATCCGGAAATTGCAGCGCTTTAACGAATGCCGCATTGAGCTTTGCGATGACAGGCGCGGGCGTGCCCGCCGGCACCAGGATGCCTGTCCAGGATGTAGCTTCCGCGCCCGCGAAGCCGGCTTCGGCGATGGTGGGAAGCTCGGGTGCGGCCGCCGAGCGTGTGGCTGTGGTCACGGCCAGCGCGCGCACGCGCCCGCCGCGCAAGTGCGGCATCGACGACGGTATGCCGTTGAACATCAATTGCAACTGGCCGGAAATCACATCGGTCATCGCCGGGCTGCCACCCTTGTACGGCACGTGAACGAGATCCACGCCGGCGACGGATTTGAACAACTCGGCCGCCAGATGCGAACCCGTACCGCTGCCCGCCGAACCAAAATTGAGCGCGCCCGGCTTGGCCTTCGCCAGCGCCGCGAGTTCCTTCATCGACTTGGCGGCGACCGTTGGATGCAGCAACACCATGTAAGCAGCCGCCGCAAGCTGCGTCACCGGCGCAAAGTCGCGCAGCGGCGCATACGCGAGCTTGCGATACAACGCCGGACTGATCGCGATATTGCCGATGGTGCCCATCAGCAACGTGTGCCCGTCGGGCGCGGCCCTGGCAACGATTTCAGTACCGACTATGCCGGCGGAACCGGGACGGTTATCGATCACCACCTGCTGCCCCAGCATGTCGGCGAGCTTGGGCGCAACCGAGCGCGCAACCAGATCCGTGGTGCCACCCGCGCCGTTGGGCACTATGAAACGAATCGGGCGCGAGGGGAAACTCGAATACGCGGGTGGCTCGGCGGCATTGGCGCACGCGTGCGCCAATGCCACCCCAAGTGCACCCGCAACGCGCATGCCTACTGCAACGGCGAGAACGACGACGGCATCACGATTTTGTTTTCCTGCGCGACGAGGTTGTAGCCCGGCAGGCCGAGTTTCGCGGCGTTCGGCGGCCACACGCCCGCGGCGGAGGCCTTGTCGCGCGTGGCGTTGCGCGCGTCGAGCGACGGATACGGCCAGATGTGCACGAACTTGTTCAGGCCGCCAAGATCGGAATACCACGCCGCGCACAGCGGGCTGAACTTCAGGCGCTCGGGCACGCCTTTCTCCCACACCGCGCGCAGCTTGGGCAGATCGCCAGCGGCATGCGTGTAGGTGCGAATCTCGAAGTACGGTCCCATCTTGCCCGGCTTCAGTTCGGGCGACACCGAAAACGGCATGAAGATTTCCGAAACCTGCCGCACGATGAATTCCGAGGTGGGTGGCGGCCATACGCCATCCTTGATCGCGGCGGCGCGGATGCGGCCGCGTTCCTCGAGGTCTTTATACGGCCACACGTGAATGATCTGGTTCAGCGGGCCGATCTCCGTGTGCCAGAAGGCGGCAAGCGGGGAGTAAGTCTGGCGCTTGACCAGCGCCTCGCCGAAGCGTTTTTCAAACTCCGCGAGAGAGCGCGGTTTCAGGTCGTAAGTTCTCATTTCGTAAATCATCGTTGCTCCTTGTTGTTGGTAAAAGTTACACGTCACGAAATTCCGCTGTAATCCACATCAATCCACGCGCGCCTGGCGACTGACAACTCCGCCGCATCCCACACGCGATGAATCTTCAGTTTATCGCGAAAACTCGGCGCGCACTCGGACCCGCCGAGTATTGCTTGCGCGAACGCGTGCCAGGTTTGCGCCACCAGGTACGCGGCGCGCCCGCGTTGCATGCCCTCGACGTAGTAATGTTTTTTCGGAATTTCAATTTCACGATATTGGTTTTGCAATCGTTCCGGCGGCGTGGGGTTGGCGGCATATTGGCGTATGTTGGCGTGTGCGCCGTATAACTTCAACTCGCCGCGCGACGGATCGCCTTCGCCGGATGTTTTTTCCCAATCGGGCGTCGCCCCCGTGGCGAGCATCAGCATGCCTTCCGTGCCGTACATTTCAAAGTGATTGCCGGTGCCATACCACGCGGCGAACGAGGTTTGCATCGTGCCCATGATCGAACCTCCAACCCGTATCAGGTAATTCATACTCTCCACCTGATTGCTGCGGATCACGCCGCCGGTATCGACCGCGATGCGTTCGGGTACTTGCACCGCCATATCGGCGCAGATCGAAGTTACATCCTGCCCCAGCACCGAATGCAGCCGGTCAAGACTGTGGCCACTGCGATAACCCGGATGCCCGCCCATATCGGCCTCGAACAACCACTGGCGGTGCGACGGACGCGGCACGATGTAATTGCTGACAAAGTAAGTGTGGTTGAACGACAGCGGCCGCCCGATGAAACCCCCGCGTACCAGCTCGGCCATGTGCAGCGTGGCAGGCTCGTAGTGGCTTTGATGGCCGATCACCGTGCGCGCGCCATGCTCCTTCGCCAGCGCGGTCATCGCACGCGCTTCGGACGTGGATATACCCAGCGGCTGCTCGCAATACACATGCTTGCCCGCGCGCAATGCCGCGGAGACAACCTTGTAATGATGTATCGGCCGCACCGACACACACACCACATCGATCTCCGGCAACGCTTCGAGCATGTGATCGACATTGTCGAACGCATGTGGCACATCGAAATGCCGCGCGGCGTTCTGCGCGGTCTCCATCTGCGTGGTGCATACCGCCACCAGATCGTAAACATCCGAGAGTTTCTTCAGCGCCGGCAAATGCGCGCGCGCCGCCCAACCCTCGCGCCCATCAGGGCTGTTCTTCAAACCGGCGCCGGTGACGGCGACTTTCAGGCGCTTGGGCATATTCCGTAACTAGTGCTTGATTGTAATCCTCGGCTGCCTCTATAGCAGCGCGGGTTTTTAGGGGTATTTTTCACCACGAAGATTTGCGCGGAATCGTAGTTTTTTGCGCAAGCGTGGGGCATAGCTGGCATTTTC
>CAMDLH010000061.1 GCA_945901405.1 Bordetella parapertussis
AATATAGTTACAGATTAGGCTATAATGGCCATGATCTTTGTGCAACTCTTGACGGAGGTGATCATGGCGGGAAAGACTAAACGTGCGGCACTGGTGTTGACGCCAGAGCAAAGGGCGACGCTCAAGGAACGGGCCGGATCGAGAACCGCGCCGGCGCGCGAGGTTGTGCGGGCCAAGGTATTGGTTGGCTACGCTGATGGCATTTCGATGACGGGCTTGCAACGCCAACTTGGAGTCGGACGCCCGATGATCTACCGGTGCATCGACAAAGCGCTCGCAGGCGGTGCGCAGATGGGATTGCAGGACGCCTATCATCGTCCGCATGAGCCCGAGATCAGTGATGAAGCCAAGGCATGGGTGGTGAGCATCGCCTGCACCAAGCCCAAGGATCACGGTTTGGCTGCGGAACTTTGGACGATCTCCGGGTTGGCGCGGTTTGTCTCCGAACGTGCCGAGGGCGCGGGCTTTCCCCGTCTGGGGCGCGCAGGCAAGAGTACCGTATGGCGCATTCTCGACGAGAACGAGATCAAGCCCCACCGCATCCGTTACTACCTGGAAAAACGAGATCCGGAGTTCGACCGCAAGATGCAAGAAGTCCTGATGGTCTACCGGGACGTCTCGCTCTACCGCGAAGGGGCCGTTCATGACGCACGGCCCGAACCTATCTACACCGTGAGCGTCGATGAGAAGCCGGGGGTTCAGGCCCTCGGGCTGACAGCACCTGATCTGCCACCGGTTCCGGGCAAGGCAACTACTGTGGCGCGCGACTATGAGTATGTGCGCCATGGAACCGTGTCGATCCTGGCCGGAATCGACCTGCACTCGGGTCATATTTTTGGCAATGTGGAAGACCGTCATCGCAGCGTGGAGTTCATCGCGCTGCTCAAGCGGCTCGATGAGTACTACCCGCCCCAGGCCATCATTCGCGTGGTGCTGGACAATCACTCGGCCCACATCTCGAAGGAGACCATGGCCTATCTCCGTACCCGGCCGGGGCGTTTCGAGTATGTTCACACGCCCAAGCATGGCTCTTGGCTCAATCTGATCGAGTGTGCGTTCTCGAAGATGGCCAGAACTTTCCTGCGGCACATTCGCGTGGCTTCCGTCGATGAGCTCAAGGCACGTATCCTCAAGGGTATTGACGAGTTCAACGCCTCCCCGGTCGTTTTTCGCTGGAACAAGTTTGACCTGGGGCTCACTTAATGTGTATCATTTTTAATGGAACGAACTACTAGATCGCCGGCACGCCCTGATAGGCAATCTGGACCAGCGAAAGCGCGGGAAACCTGACGCGAAGGTTCCTGTTCTCACAATTGAGTATTATTTTTTTCGCCGAAAACAATACGGAATTTGCAGACTTCGATACACTGTAATTCAGTACTATTTTATCGGCGTTGGCATCCACTTCCAAGATGCGGGCCACAAATAGGAGTTCTCCATTGTCGAGATATGCACTGACAGGCCCGTCCTTGGCGGCAACCTCGGCAAGAATGCGCGTGATTTCAATGCGGGATCGCGTCAGCATCTGTGGCGCGGATGGACCTTCCTTGCTAACGCGTGGCGTGGATATCATCGGAGAATTTCGCAACATGCCAGTGATGGATGAAAAGCTCCCTGTATGCGGTCTTGACGGCGCCAAGCACTGCCCCCGTGCGGGCTAACCCGGTGAGTTCAAGATGCCCGCACGGGTAACCGGGCAATGGCGGCAACAACGCCGCACGCCCTATCTCAAGGATTCGGCTTGCGCTGCACTTCCGGCCAATTCTTGTCGGCCTTGGCGATGAAGCCGGTGGTGTCTTTGCGCCACAGGTCTTCGGTGGCCTTGTTGAAATTCAGGTAGAGCTTGTTGTTGACGATGGTGAATGCGTTGGGATCTATCGGCGCCTTGTTGCCAAGCGCGACTGCGTAGGCGCAAAAGCCGTGATACTGCGGCGCGTAGCGTTCCGGGGTTGCCACGAACGCATCACGATTGGCCGCGGACGCAAAGCGGAACAACGAACTTTTGTGCACGGCGGTGAATTTCTCCGAACCGGGCGTTGCCTTGTTGTCCTTGAAATAGGCAACCGGGTCGTAGCCGCGTATCGCAAGCTTGCCGGCTTCAAAATATTCGCCGGCAAAGCTCGCGGCGCTGAACGCAAGCAACAAACATGCGGCGAATGTGCGTATCAAGGCGGTTGTGAAACGGATGGTGGAATTCAAGGTCAATCTCCTGGCGAATAACGAATGGCTGAATAATACTGCTTCAGCCGATATTGACGCGCAAACCTTTCATTTGGTTTACACGCGATGCGAACTTCACGGCGCGCGCTTGCGCGCGAACAGCGCCATCAGTTCGCCCACGATGCCGCGCCGGAACGCCAGCACGCACACGACAAAAATCGCGCCCATGATCACCTGCACCCACGATCCGACCTTGTCCGCCAACTGGTTTTGCAGCCCGACCACGACAAACGCCCCCACCACCGGGCCGAAAACGGTGCCAAGGCCGCCCAACAGCGTCATCAGCACCACCTCGCCCGACATGTGCCAATGCGCGTCGGTGAGCGAGGCCAACTGGAACACCACGGTTTTGGTGGCGCCCGCGAGGCCCGACAACGCCGCTGACAGCACGAATGCCAGCAACTTGAATTTATCCACATCGTAACCCAGCGATATCGCGCGCGGCTCGTTTTCACGGATGGATTTGAGCACCTGGCCGAACGGCGAATTGATGGTGCGGTAAATCAGAAAAAATCCGAACAGAAATATCGCGAACACGAAATAATAAAGATTCAAATTGTCCGCGAGATCGATCACGCCGAACAATTTGCCGCGCGGCACGCCCTGCAAGCCGTCTTCGCCGCCGGTGAACTTCATTTGCAGCCACACGAAGTACAACATCTGCGCCAGCGCCAGCGTGATCATGGCGAAATAAATCCCCGCGCGGCGTATCGCGAGGCTGCCGAACAGATAACCCAGCATTGCCGCGAACGCCGTGCCAGTGAGTATGCCCAGCTCCGGCGGCAGCTCCCACACCTTGATCGCATGCCCCGTGAGGTAACCCGCCGCACCCAGAAACGCCGCGTGCCCAAACGACAACAAGCCGGTGTAACCCAGCAGCAGGTTAAACGCACACGCAAACAACGCGAAGCACCAGCACTTCATCAGGAACGTCGGGTATATGCCGATCAGTGGCGCGGCAATCCCGCCGATGATCAGCAGCGCAAAACCCAGGTGCGTGCGGCTCATTTCTTATTTTTCCCGTCCAAACAAACCCGCCGGACGCACCAACAGCACGATGGACATCACCACGAACACCACCACGGATGACGCTTCGGGATAAAACACCTTGGTCAATCCTTCGAGCAGCCCGAGGCCCAGGCCGGTGATGATGGCGCCGAGTATCGAACCCATGCCGCCGATCACCACCACCGCGAACACCACGATGATGAGATTAGCGCCCATCAACGGGCCCACCGTGAATATCGGCGCGGCCAGCACGCCCGCGAACGCCGCGAGCGCCACGCCGAAGCCGTAGGTCAGCGTGATCATCAGCGGCACATTGATGCCGAATGCCTGCGTGAGCCGCGGATTCTCGGTGCCCGCGCGCAGATACGAGCCGAGCTTGGTGCGCTCGATTACATACCAGGTGGCAAAACATACCGCGAGCGAGGCCACGATTACCCACGCGCGATACTTGGGCAGATACATGAAGCCCAGATTGATCGCGCCGCTCAGCGACTCGGGGATTTCATACGACTGCCCCGACACGCCGTACGAATATCGAAACAGCCCCTCGATGATGAGCGCGATGCCGAAGGTGAGCAGCAGCCCGTACAGATGATCGAGCTTGTACAGCCGTTGCAGCATGGTGCGCTCGATCACGATACCGAGCGCGCCCACCACCAGCGGCACCAGCACCAGCGCCACCCAATAGTTGATCGCGAAATCGGGCGACCCCAGCCACGGACCCAGTTGCGTCAACCCTATCCACGCCAGGAACGCGCCCATCATGTACTGCGCCCCATGCGTGAAGTTGATGATGTTGAGCATGCCAAAAATCACCGCAAGCCCGAGGCTCATCAGCGCGTAGAACGAGCCGTTGATGAGCCCCACCAGCAGTTGGCTGTAGAGGGCTTGCGGGGTGATGTTTAGTAATTCAAACATGTTTTAATGCGTGAGGCGTTGGGCGTGAGGCGTTAGGCGAACCCCATCGCGCCGTTACGCCTCACGCCTCACCCTTCACACCTCACTCCTCACTTGCGCAGCAACGGACACTCGCTCTTGTCCGCCGCCAGCACCGCATCGGCGGCCGGAATTGTCTGACGCACATGGTAATAGTCCCACGGGCCTTTCGACTCCTCGGGTTTTTTCACTTGCAGCAGATAGAAGTCGTGCACATGGCGGCCGTCTTCGCGAATCCTGCCGTTCTTGGCGAAGAAATCATTGATCGGCGTATCCTTCATTTTTTTCATCACCGCCTGCGCTTCATCGGTGCCTGCGGCCTTCACCGCATTCAGGTAATGCATGGTTGACGAATACACGCCCGCCTGCACCATGGTCGGCATTTTCTTGTGCTTCTCGAAGAAGCGTTTCGACCAGGCGCGCGTTTCGGCGTTCAGATCCCAGTAAAAGCCCTCGGTCAGGTACATGCCCTGCGTGGTTTTCAGCCCCAGGCTATGCACATCGGTCAGGAACATCAGCAAGCCCGCGAGCGACTGCTTGGGCGTGATGCCGAATTCAGCAGCCTGCTTGATGGAGTTGGTGGTGTCGGTGCCGGCGTTGGCGAGTCCGATCACCTTGGCGCCAGACGATTGCGCTTTCAACAGGAAAGACGAAAAATCAGTTCCGGGAAATGGGTGACGCACGGACCCCATGACCTTGCCGCCGTTGGCCTGCACCACCGCGCTGGTGTCTTTTTCAAGCGCGTGGCCGAACGCATAATCGGCCGTCAGGAAAAACCAGCTATCCCCACCCTGTTTGACCACCGCCTTGCCCGTGCCGTTGGCCAGCGCGTAGGTGTCGTAGACATAATGCACATTGGTATCGGTGCACGCCTTGCCGGTGATGCCGGTCGAGGCCGCGCCGGAGACGATAGTGATACGATTTTTCTCTTTTGCAATCGGCATCACCGCCAGCGCGGTGGAGGTGGTAACGAGATCGCCGATCATATCGACGTTGTCGCGCTCGAACCATTCGCGCGCCTTGTTCGAGGCCACATCGCCCTTGTTCTGATGATCCGCCGAGACCAGTTCGATCTTGAAGCCCGGCTTCTCGCGCGCCTGAAAATCCTCGATGGCCATGCGCGCGGCGAGCACCGATCCCGCGCCGGACAAATCGGAATACAGCCCCGACAAGTCGGTGAGTATTCCGATCTTCACCACGCCATCGGAAATCTTGCCGCCCGCGGCGGGTTTTTGTTGCGACAGCACGGCGCCCGACACGGCAGCCAATGCACCTGCGACCAACAGTGAAATCACTTTACGTTTCATGACCATCCTCCTTATGTATATGCAACAAAAAATCAGACTCCGAGTAATTCATGCAACCGCTCCATCTTTGCATTCAGTTCGCTCATCGCGACCGTTTCCACGATGCTTCCATGCTCAATCACATAGTGCCGGTCGGCGAGAGGCGCGGCAAAACGGAAATTCTGCTCCACCATGATGATCGTGTAGCCGCGCTCCTTCAACTGGCGGATCACGCGGCCCAGGGTCTGCACGATCACCGGCGCCAGCCCCTCGCTGATCTCATCCAGCAACAAAAGCTTGGCGCCGGTGCGCAGTATGCGTGCGATGGCCAGCATCTGCTGCTCGCCGCCGGAGAGCCGCATGCCGGGGCTCGCTCTACGCTCCTTCAAATTTGGAAACATCGCGTAAATTTCATCCACGCTCATGCCGCCGCTCGCCACTTCGGGCGGCAACAGCAGATTCTCTTCGGTGGTGAGACTCGCGAATATGCCGCGCTCCTCGGGGCAATAGCCCAGCCCCAGATGCGCGATGTGATGCGTCGCCATGGCGATGGTCTCGCGGCCATTGACCATGATCGAGCCTCTGCGCTTGCCGGTAAGGCCCAGTATCGCGCGCAACGTCGTGGTGCGCCCCGCGCCATTGCGGCCGAGAAGTGTCACCACCTCGCCCTTGTTCACGGCGAAATCGAGGCCATGCAAAACGTGCGATTCGCCGTAGAAGGCATGCAAGTCCGTGACCCGCAATATTTCCACGCCTGCGCTGTTGCTCCCTCTCCCCTCGGGAGGGGACTGGGGTGAGGGAAAGGTCGTTGATGTAACGTTATCCATTGTGCACTCGAAGACTCAAGCCGTCGCACCGATCCAACACGCACGCAACACATGCCCGTATCGTCACGCGCGTATGGGTTCCCGCCTTCGCGGGGACGACAGGGATACTGATTTCGCTTTTATCCGTGTTCATCTGTGTTCATCTGTGTTCATCTGTGGCTAAAAAGCCGTTGACGTTGCGTCATGCTGGCGTCCCCACATAAGCCTCCAGCACCTGCGGATTCTTCGACACTTCAGCATACGGCCCCTCGGCCAGCACCGAGCCGCGCGCCAACACGGTTATCGTATCCGACAGATCGGCCACCACATTCAAATTGTGCTCGACCATGAGTATCGTGCGGTTGGCCGACACCTTGCGTATGAGGTCAACCACGCGCCCGACATCCTCGTGGCCCATGCCTTGCGTGGGTTCGTCGAGCAACATCAGCTCGGGATCGAGTGCGAGCGTGGTGGCGATTTCCAGCGCGCGCTTGCGGCCATAGGGCAATTCAACCGTGACCATGCTGGCAAATGGCGCAAGATCGACCGACTCCAGCAACTCCATCGCGCGGCCATTGAGCTTGTCGAGCGACTTCGCCGACTTCCAGAAGTGAAACGAGGTGCCGGTTTCACGCTGCAAACCAATGCGCACGTTCTCCAGCACCGTGAGATGCGGAAACGTCGCCGAAATCTGAAACGAACGCACGATGCCGCGCCGCGCGATCTGCGCGGGCTTCTCGCCGGTGATATCAACACCGTTGAAATGGATAGTGCCGGCAGTCGGCTCGTGAAAATGCGTGAGCAGATTAAACACCGTGGTCTTGCCCGCGCCATTCGGGCCGATCAGCGCATGTATGCTGCCGCGCCGCACCTTCAGATCGACGTTGCTGACGGCGGCGAACCCCTTGAACTCCTTGGTGAGTCCGCGGGTTTCGAGGATGGTGTCGTTGTTAGCTTGCATTGATGAAAATCTTCATCACGTATCTATCGCCGACGCCGACTTGACCTGTCCGCGCAGCACAAATTTTTGTATCTTGCCGGTCGATGTCTTCGGCAGCGGACCAAACACCACGCGTTTGGGCGCCTTGAAGCGCGCCATGCGCGAGCGGCAGTGTTCGATGATTTCGTCTTCGGTCGGTGTAGCGCCCTCTTTCAATTCGATGAACGCGCACGGCACTTCGCCCCACTTGGCGTCCGGCATGGCGACCACCGCCGCCGCCATCACCGCCGGATGGCGATACAGCGCGTCCTCGACTTCTATCGATGAAATGTTTTCGCCGCCGGAAATAATAATGTCCTTCGAGCGATCCTTGATTTTCACGTAGCCGTCAGGTTGCATCACCGCGAGATCGCCGCTGTGAAACCAGCCGCCGGCGAAGGCCTCATTCGTCGCCTTCACGTTTTTGAGATAACCCTTCATGGTGATGTTGCCGCGAAACATGATTTCGCCCATGGTTTCGCCGTCGCGCGGCACCGGCTGCATGGTGTCAGGATTCATCACCGTCATGCCTTCTTGCAGGTGATAGGGCACGCCTTGCCGTCCGTTGAGTTCAGCACGTTTTTCGGCGGGCAAATCGTTCCATTCCTCTTGCTTCGCACACACCGCCGCGGGCGCGTAGGTTTCGGTGAGGCCGTAAACATGTGTGAGATTGAAACCCATTTTCTCCATGCCTTCGATCACCACCACGGGGGGTGCCGCGCCCGCGATGAGGCCATTCACCGTGTGGCCGATACCCTGCTTCATCGCCGCCGGTGCGTTGAGCAGCAAGTTGTGAACGATGGGCGCGCCGCAATAATGGGTGACTTTGTGCGTGCGGATCAGGTCGAATATCGCCTGTGCGTCCACCCGGCGCAGGCAAATATTAACGCCGGCGGCAGCGGCAATGGTCCACGGAAAACACCAGCCGTTGCAATGAAACATCGGCACCGTCCACAAATAAACCGGATGCGGCGAAATGCCCCACGACAAAATATTGCTCACCGCATTGAGATACGCGCCGCGGTGGTGATATACCACCCCCTTGGGATTGCCGGTAGTGCCGGAGGTGTAATTGAGTGAAATTGCGTTCCACTCGTCTTCAGGCAGACGCCATTCGAAATTCGCGTCGCCGCCGGCGATGAAGATTTCGTATTCGATTTCACCAAGCCGCTGGCCGCCCGCGAACGCTGGATCGTCTACGTCAATAACCAGCGGCCTGTGCTTAACCAGCGTCAGCGCTTTTTCGATGGTGGCGGAAAACTCGCGGTCGGTCAGCAGCACCTTCGCCTCGCCGTGGTCGAGCATGAACGCTATCGTTTCGGCATCGAGCCGGGTGTTTAGCGTATTCAAAACCGCGCCCGACATCGGCACGCCGAAATGCGCCTCAATCATGGCGGGAATATTGGGCAGCATCGCCGCCACCGTATCGCCTTCGCCAATGCCGCGCTGCTCTAACGCGGACGCAAGCCGCCGGCAACGCGCATAAACCTCGGCCCAAGTAAGTTTGATCTCGCCGTGCACAACCGCCACGCGCTGCGGATACACAGACGCGCTGCGCGCAATGAGCGACAGCGGCGACAGCGGCGTGTAGTTCGCCGCGTTTTTATCAAGACCGGTGTTGTAGGGATTGTCCGCCGTCATGTTTTCCTCCCGCACATGCATTTCCCGCGCGCTCATTTTACTGCACGGCGCACTCAGGGAAAATATAAATTTCCCTTTAAAAACAATTACTTACAGGATTCTTACAGATGCCGGCCGCAGCCGCAAATCCGGCGCAAAATCAAGGACTTCGCGCAACCTCGCGCGCCTGCCGCTTGCGCTCCAGCGTGAACACCACCGCGCGCTCGAACCACAGGCGGAACTTGCGCGCCTCGGGGTGCTCGCTCATGTCAATGAGTTTCAACACGGCTTCGGGTGTGAAGCCGGTTTCGGTGCGCCCCGGAATCAGCCGGTATTCGCTCGCGCCAAAGCGCGAGTCGAGCCAACTTCCACGCTGCTTGCCGAGCACGGAGAGCACATCGTCGGCGACAAACCACGCATCGTCGCCGTCGAAATGCGCACGTAGATGCGTGTTCTCGTATTTGTAATACTTGCCTTCCCATTTTTCGTAATGCAGCCGTCGCATCTGCCAGCCGAGCGCGGGAAACGTTTCCAGTATTACCTTGGCGAACATCACGCCCCAAATCGGCGAAGTCATGACCAAGCCGATCAGCCCCATCCACGAATAGCCGATGTAAGAGACAACAAGGCAAACCGCGGTGCGCGCGGCAATGCTGGCGGGTGTCAGCGCGGACATGGCTATAGCCGTACGAATACAGTCCCGGTGGCGGCGTTAAAGCTCCGGTGCGCCGCACCGCGCCCATGAGCCTTGAAGCTCAACTGATTGTTTGCGGAATTCCACGCCATCGGCTTTTGCATATATGGATCGTGAAAACGTGCATCCGACTTTGCCGCGTACTCGCCCGCGGTATCCGCGCTGACACCCGCCGCCAGAATTTCCACGCGCAGCCCGATAAGCCGATTCAAGCCATCCAGATCGTGCAGACGCAATGCGTAGCGGCCGACGCTCTCATCCGGATTGCCGATGGAACGTAGGTGGTTGCCAAGAGGGTTGTCCACGTAATCCCAGAACGTCATCTTGGGTGCGTCGATCTTTTTCCCCGCGCTTGCCGCCAACTCGCCGGCGGGCACACCGACCTCTTTCCATGCTTGCATGAAGTCTTGGTGAGCGCGATGGATGCTCGCATTGGGCTTGTGCAGGAATTTCACGGCAATAGACTCCAGAAGTCCATGGCCCCCGTGGGCCGCATACATTGCCCCCAGCGGGTCACGAATTCCCGCGCGAATGAATGCAAATTCAATTTCGGCTGCTTCGGCGAGTTGCAGCGCGGCAGGATCGATGCGGCCCAACATCGCACGCAAGCGCGATAGCGCCGGCGTAAGCCCGGCGCCATGCGTTTGAATCAAATCGGACACCAGTTCCAGATCACGCGTGTAGTTGGATGCGGCAACCATCTTGCCGATCAAGGTGCGCGCCCCCGCCAGCATCACACGCTGAAACGCGATATCACGCTCTATGGCAGCCACCGCCTCCTCAACCCTGCCGGCCTCGGCGGCCAGCATCGCCCGCAGCAGGTACGCGCGCTGCGCCGCGGACGCGGCGCCAAAGCCAGGAAAGCTGGTAACCACGCGCAGCGGATAGTCGAGCACTTCCTCATAGTGCGTATGCGCGATCAGTCTTTCGTAGCGCTCCAGATCCTCACGGTACGCCTCGATCAGCGCTTTAATGCCATCGGGATCCGCGCGCACAATGGCAAAGCATGACACCGCGCGCACGTCGCAGAGCGCGGGTCGTTTCGCGCGCTTATCGCCATCGTTGCCGCGATTCTCCAGCCGGTTTTCTTTTGCCGCCGCACGCGCTTCCGCCACCCAGGCCTTCGCGTAAGCGACAGTGTCCGCGCCGTCCGGCGCGCTGAGCCCAATCAGAGCGTAATAGCCATTCTCCGCATCCGCCACCTTCGGCGCGCGCGGCATGCCGTAGGTCTCAAGCTTCGGATCAAGCTTCTCGTCGAACGCGTTGATTAGCAATATCGCCGCCAGCGGCAAAACAATCAGCGCCGCAATGCCAAACCAAATTTTTTTCGCGAGCCTCATCGCTTGCCTCCGGGGTTCACTGATTTGCACTTGCCCGCTCATGCCATGCGGGTCAGACGTGCATGCTACCGATTCTACATAAGTACTTGTTTTTACAAAACTTTATATCCCATCGCGAAACCGCGTCACGGCCTCTTCCACGCGATTCACCGCATATACTTCAAGCCCGGCTATCGCCTGCTTGGGCTTGTTCGCCATCGGTATCAGCGCATGCGTGAAGCCGAGCTTGGCGGCCTCTTTGAGCCGCTCCTGTCCGCGCTGCACCGGGCGCACCTCGCCCGCGAGACCGACCTCGCCGAACACCACCAGCTTCGCCGGCAGCGGTTTGTTCTTAAGCGATGACACCACCGCCATCAGCACCGCAAGATCGGCCGCCGGCTCGGTGATGCGCACGCCGCCCACGGCATTGACGAACACATCCTGATCGAAACACGCGATGCCCGAATGCCGGTGCAGCACGGCGAGCAGCAGCGCGAGTCGATTCTGCTCAAGGCCGACGGAAAGGCGCCGCGGATTAGGCGCGTGCGCTTCATCCACCAGCGCCTGTATCTCCACCAGCATCGGGCGCGTGCCCTCTTGCGTGACCATCACGCACGAGCCGGCGACTTCGCCGCTGTGCTGCGACAAAAACAGCGCCGACGGATTGGATACGCCTTTCAATCCCTTCTCCGTCATCGCGAACACGCCAAGCTCATTGACCGCGCCGTAACGATTCTTGATCGCGCGCACCAGACGGAAACTCGAATGCGTGTCGCCTTCGAAATACAGCACGGTATCAACCATGTGTTCGAGCACGCGCGGGCCCGCGAGCGCGCCCTCCTTCGTCACGTGGCCCACCAGCACGATGCACGTGCCGCCGGATTTCGCCACGCGCGTAAGTTGCGCCGCGCATTCGCGCACCTGCGCCACCGACCCTGGCGCCGAGGTGAGCGCGCCCGAGTACAACGTCTGGATCGAATCGATCACCGCGACATCGGGCTTTTCTTTTTGAATCACCGACTGGATTTTTTCCAGATTGATCTCGGCGTAGACATGCACGTCTTTTGCATTCGCGCCGAGGCGCTTTGCGCGCAACGCAATCTGCTGCGCCGATTCCTCGCCGCTGACATACAGCACCTTGCGCTGTGCGCCTATGGCAGCCAGCGATTGCAGCAACAAAGTCGATTTGCCGATACCCGGATCACCGCCAATCAACACAACGCCACCTTGCACCAGCCCGCCGCCCAGCACGCGGTCGAACTCCGCCACGCCCGACGACATGCGTTCTTCCTCGCGCGCCTCCACTTCCGACAAGCGCTGCATCCTGCCCGTCTCGGCGATCAGGCTGAAACGATTGCCCGACGCCTGCGCGGTTTCGTTGACACTTTCAACCAGCGTGTTCCACGCTTGGCAATGCGGGCACTGCCCCTGCCACTTCGGCGATTGGCCGCCGCATTCAGTGCACGAATAAATTGTTTTGGGTTTCGCCATCAGAATAGACTCAATAGTAGCGGCCACAACACGCTCATGACCTGGCCGAATGTATTGGCCTGGGGCAGCAGAGTCGCGGCGATGCCCGCGAACGCCAGCGCCATCACCAGCACGATCAGGAACGATTTTAGCGTCGCCATGATCACGCTACCCAGCCAGTCTGGCTGGTTCATACGATGGGACGCCTTGATCAAACCGCCGGCAAGCATGGCGTTAAACGCGGCCTCGACCAGAATCTCCGGCCCCGCGCTGATGATGAACACGGCGGCACCTATCGCCAGCGCGATGAAGCCGATCACGACCATCACCGCTAGTGCAATAAGGCAACCTTCGTCACCGCCGCCAAGGTCGCCCACGCCTTCACTGATGGAATCACCTATGCCGCTAAGAATGCCGCCACCGTCGCCGCTGGGTGTGGCAGCACTCGCATCGGAAACCGCATTGCCCACGGACGCACCATCGATCGCCGCCAGATTCAGTCGTGGCGCGGCGCCCGCGTCGGCGGCAAAGCTGCCGCTGGCGCCGCCGCCACTACTGCCGCCCCCGCCGCCGCGAAAGATACTGCCTGCTCCACCTGAGCCGCCTGAGCCGCCGCCGGAAGAACTCAAATCTGGCAAATCAATCGAACCATCGCTCTTCTTCTTATCAGCCTGCGCGCGTTGCGCCGCCTGCTTCTGTTGTCCGATTGAAATGTATGCAAGCCAAATCCTCACCCCCAGTAAAAACGCGCCATACGCCACCACGATGGCGATCAGATAACGCAACCACATCGCCTGCATGCCCAGCGCGAACAACGCCTTGGTCGTCAGCAGCCCCGCGCAAAATGTCCACAGCAGCAGGATCGAAGTATGCATGCGCAGCGCAAAGCGCTCGCGCAAAGCGCGGCCCAGACGGCTGCGCGCGGTTTCGGGTTTGGGTTCGGGCTTTGCGAGCTTGGTGTTTTTCTTGTTTGCCATTTGTTCATTCGCGCTCCACCACCGGCACTCTCGCCGCCAGCGCGCACATCAGTTCGTATCCAACGGTTCCGGCCGCGATTGCCACGTCGTCTATGGGATTGCCCTCGCCCCACAGCACCACGCGCGTGCCCTTGCCTGCCTCGCGAATCGCGTCGATGTCCACGCACAGCATGTCCATGGAGACGCGGCCCACGGTCTTGGTCATCGTGCCTCCGACGCGCACCGGGGTGCCGCTGGGGGCGTGGCGTGGATAGCCATCAGCGTAGCCGCAGGCAACGACGCCGATGCGCATGTCGCGCTTTGCGGTGAACGTGCCGCCATAACCTACGCTGTCGCCGCGCTTCAAGTGCTGCACGGCGATGATTTCGGAGGTCAGCGTCATCACGGGTTTCAGGTTCAGGCTCTGCGCGCCGCGATCCGCGAACGGCGCGCCGCCGTAGAGCATGATGCCGGGGCGCACCCATTCGAAATGCGTTTCGGGATAACGCAGGATCGCCGCGGAATTGGCGAAACTGCGTGCGAAACTACGGGCGCAACCGCGCGGCGCATCAACTTCAATGCCACGCAGCATGCGTTCGAGATTTTCCATCTGCCACGCAACACCGCGTGCATCGTCGGCATTGGCGAAATGGGTCATCAGCGTGAGTTCGCCCAGCGCCGGGTTTTCTCGCAAGGCAGTTAACGCAGACTCCAGTTGCGATTGAACAAAGCCCAGGCGGTTCATGCCGGTATTGAGCTTAACCAGCACGCCGATGCGCGCACCGGCGGGTGCGGCGCGCAGCATTTCGATCTGCTCCGCGCAGTGCACCACGGTGTCGAGGCGGTGCTCGGCCAGCACCGCAAGATCACGCGTCTCGAAAAAACCTTCGAGCAGCACGATGCGCTTGCCATAACCGGCCGCGCGCAACCCAGCCGCGGCGTCGATTTCAAGCAGCGCCATGCCCTGCGCCCCATCAAATGCGCGCACGGCGCGTGCAATCCCGTGACCGTAGGCGTTAGCCTTGACCACCGCGAGTACTTTTGCACGCGGCGCATGCTCGCGCGCGACACCGAGATTGTGGCGCAACGCCGCGAGGTCGATGACCGCTTGAGCCGGACGCGGCACGTTACTTCAACACGCCGCGACTCATGCGTTACCCGAGGGCAGCACGAAAACGCTCGCCGGATCGACGCGTGAATCGAAATTGGCGCGCACGCGTTCGATCATCTCGATCATGTACGGCGCCTTGGCGCACAGGATCGCGAGCTGTGCATCGGAGATCGGCACGCCCGCGCGCGTGATCGCCGCCGAACACAAGGCGGCGATTTTCGGATCGAGCGTGGCGGGGTCAATGACTTGCGGCCGGTGCACGATGGGATCGGGCATGCAACCCGGCGGCACCTGCGCGCACTGCCTCCACCAGCCCGCCGCCGTTTCGTAAGCATGCGCGATGCCCAGCAACGCCGCGTCCTCGAACGGACGCCCAGCGAGTTGTATCGACATCGGCAAACCGGATTCGCTGAACCCCGCGCAGCACACCACGGCGGGCGCGCCGACCAACGCAAACGGCGCAAACACATTCGGCGCCGGCCACTGCGCCATGTCCGCCTTGAGCACGGGCGCAGGCCCCGCGCCCGCCGTGAGCAGCGCGTCGTAGCTGCGCCAGAACGGCTGCATTTCATCAACGATGCGCCCGCGTGCCTGCTGCGCGCGCACGTAGTCGGACGATTCGATCACGCATGCGAGCAGCGTGCGTTCGAGAAACACCGAGCCGAAGGCGTGCGGATTTTCCGTCAACGTCTTGCGGTGTATCGAGAACGTTTCCGGTTCCTCGATCATGTTCCACACGTCGTAGAAATCGCGCACCGGGCGCAGCCGCACGTCGGTGACTTCAGCACCCAACCCGCGCAGCACGCGTATCGCCTGCTCGGTGGCGGCGATGAGTTCGGCGTTTGCCGGGCAGTCTTCCTCCCAGAAATGGCGCACCGCGCCGATGCGCACGCCGCGCAGATTCGGCCGCAGGCTGGCGCGATACGAGCGCCGCGGCCCGCGCACGCTGGAGCGGTCGCGCTCATCGTAACCAGCCACCACGTCGAGCATGATGGCGCAGTCCTCGGCGGTGCGCGCCATCGGGCCGCAATGATCGAGACTGAAGCTGTTGGGAATCACGCCGTGGCGGCTGACCAGTCCGAACGTGGGCTTGATGCCCGAAAGCCCGCACAGCGACGCCGGGCCGCGTATGGAGCCGCCGGTGTCGCTGCCCATCGCGCCCAGCACAAACCCGGCGGCAATCGCCGCCGCCGATCCGCTGCTGGAGCCGCCGGTAAAATGCGCCGGGTTCCACGGATTGCGCGCGGGCGGCCACGGCAAATCAAACGAAGGGCCGCCATGCGCGAGTTCGTGCGTGGACATTTTGCCCATGAGGATCGCGCCCGCTTCGCGCAGCCTGGTCCACGTGGCCGCATCTTCGTCGGGCACGAATTCCTCGAATACGCGCGAGTGACCGGTGGTGCGTATACCCGCGGTTTGATAAATATCCTTCAGCCCTATCGGTATGCCGTGCAGCGGGCCGCGATAATGGCCGCGCGTGATTTCGTTTTCGGCCACGATGGCTTGCGCCACCGCTTGCTCGGCGGTGAGCGTTATGAACGCGTGGATCACCGGCTCGTCGGCGGTAATACATTCCAACAAGCCCGACACCAGCTCCACCGGCGAGAGCTCGCGCGCCTTGATGCGTTGCGCCGCTTCGGCGATGGTCAGCGGCAGGTCTTTCGCCATGCTCTATTCCTTTTAGTTTTATGATTGTTATTGCATTAAAAACATCAATAAAAACAACCACCTACATCAACATAACCCTGCACCTCACTCGCCCTCCGACACGCGCTTGATGCGTTGCGCGGCAAATTCCGCGAACGCAGTTACCAGCCGCGAGCGAAACTTTTCACCGGGCGTCACCAGCGACAGCGAACGTATCAGCCGCGGCGCGAGGCGCACCGCCGCCAGAGTGCCGAGTTTGAGTTCCTTGGCCACCGTCGCGCGCGAGGCAACCGACACGCCAAGGCCGGTTTCCACCACGCCCTTGATCGCCTCCGGACTGCCGAGCTCCATCACGATATTGAGTTCTTCCGGCAACACGCCGCACTCGCGAAAATAATTGTCGGCGAATTCCCGCGTGCCCGACCCGGTCTCGCGGCTGATGATAGGCTCGCCAGCCACCTGCGCGGGCGTGACACTCGCGGCAAGCGCGAATTTGTGCTTGCAGGCGCAAATCACCACCAGTTCGTCCTCGCAGAACACCTCGGTGTGCAGATTGGACAAGTGCGCGGGCGATTCGATCAATCCGACATCGAGCGCATGGTCGGCCACTCGCTGCTCTATGGTTTCTGAATTGGCCACCGTCATGTGCGCCTGCACCTGCGGGTGCCTCGCCTTGAATTCGCCCAGCACTTGCGGCAGCAGATATTCGGCGATGGTCATGCTCGCCCCCAGCAGCAACGGGCCGCCAATCTCGCCGGTCAACTCGCCCACGCGCGTTTCCAGCTCATCGGATATGCCGAGAATTTTCTCCGCGTAACCCATCACCAGCCTGCCCGCCGCCGTGAGCGCGATGCGGCCATGGCTGCGCTCGAACAGCCGCGTGTTGAAGTGCTCTTCAAGCTGCTTCACCTGAAACGTCACCGCGGGTTGCGTCATGAATAACTGTTCGGCCGCCTTGGTAAATGAAAGCTGGCGGGCCACGGCGTAGAAAACTTGTAATCGGCGATCGGCCATTGCTGAAATTGAGTGCTTAGTGTTAAGTTTTGAGTTTTGAGTGTTGAGTTCTAAATGTTGCGCGCCATAGGAGCGCACCACAACTTAACACTCAAAACTAAAAACTAAACACCGTGGTTAAGAACCTTTCGTATTCAACCATATTTCCACCGCCGCGCGTATCTAACTTCGCCATGCGGGAACTATGGTATAAAGCGGCGTTCACATTGCAGCTTGAGCCAGCTGCAACACAAAAACTCATTAAAAATCATGCCCTTAGGTTTTTACATCATTATGGCGGCGCAGTTTTTCTCGTCGCTCGCCGACAATGCGTTGCTGGTGGCCGCGATTGCGCTTTTGATGCAGATGTACGCGCCGGAGTGGCTGACACCGATGTTGAAGTTTTCATTCACGGTATCGTATGTGGCGTTCGCGGCCTTTGTCGGCGCGTTCGCCGACTCGATGGCCAAGGGCCGAGTGATGTTCGTCACCAACACCGTGAAAATCGCCGGCTGCATGCTGATATTCCTGCACGAGTGGTGGACCATTCCCGGCGTCGAGGAGTATGTCGGCATTTTGCTCGCCTATGCGGTGGTGGGTCTGGGCGCGGCGGCCTACTCGCCGGCCAAGTACGGCATCCTCACCGAGTACTTGCCGCACCACAAACTGGTGGTCGCCAACGGCTGGATCGAGGGCCTCACCGTGGGATCGATCATTCTGGGCACATTGATGGGCGGCGCGCTCATCAGCGAAACGGTGTCCCTCAAGCTGCT
Source organism: Bordetella parapertussis (assembly GCA_945901405.1). Taxonomy (GTDB): domain Bacteria; phylum Pseudomonadota; class Gammaproteobacteria; order Burkholderiales; family SG8-41; genus CAMDLH01. Next base: position 17,819 of record CAMDLH010000061.1, read on the forward strand.
CGCCATTGATATTCCCCGACTCGATACCGGCATCGACAGCCCGGCCGAGGCGGCCATCGCCGTCATTTGCGTGTTCTACGTCATCGCGGCAATTTTTAATTTGTTTATTCCCGACACCGGCGTGGATCACAAGGTGCCGAGCAAGAACCCGTTCTACCTGATCCACGAATTCGCGCACTGCGTGAAACTGCTGTGGACGGACAAGCTCGGACAAATCACGCTCGCCACCACCACGCTGTTCTGGGGCGCGGGCGCGACGCTGCAATTCATCGTGCTCAAATGGGCCGAGGCCGCGCTGGGCTACACGCTGTCGCAAGCCACCATATTGCAAGGCGTGTGCGCGGTGGGCATCGGCATCGGCGCGGTGGCCGCGGCGAAAGTGGTGCCGCTAAACCGCGCGGTCAACGTGATCCCGGTGGGCATCGCCATGGGCTTCATCGTGCTGGCGATGAATCTCGCCACCGAACTGTGGATGGCGATACCACTGCTGATCATCGTCGGTTCACTGGCGGGATTTTTCGTGGTGCCGATGAACGCGCTGCTACAGCACCGCGGGCACATACTGATGGGCGCCGGGCACTCCATCGCGGTGCAGAACTTCAACGAAAACATCTCGATACTGGTGATGCTCGCACTCTACGCGCTGCTGATCTCGCTCGACTTCTCGATCTACATCGTCATCGCCATGTTCGGGCTATTCATTTCCGGGGCGATGTGGCTGGTGCGGCTGCGACACCTCTACAACCTCAAGCAGGGGCCGATGCCGACGATACCGGACGGGGTGCACCACTGAAGTGCGGTGTTGAGTGATGAGTTTTTAGTTTTGAGTTAACCCCATACGCGGGCACTCCATGAATCACTAAAAACTCAACACTCAACACTCAAAATTGCCCTTCAAACCGCCTCGAACTTGAAGCGCCGCACTTTCTCCATATTGACACCTTCGATGCGGATCAACTTGGTCGAGGTCTCGCGGCTGGGCGAATGCAGATCGCCTTCGTTGTACAGATGCGCGTCGCCGGGCGTGAGCTTGTAGGTGCGCGCGTGCTTGACCTTGCCGGTTTTCTCGGGTGATGCCTTTTCCAGCAGCGACCAGTCGTTCATCGCGGTCTCGCCGCGCGCCTGGCCGTAGATCGCCCACGACGGGCCGTGGTCATGTGGCGCGCTGGTCTTCGGGCCTTCGTAGTTGTGCGAAATGATGCAGAAGCCGAATTCCTTGTCCTCATACATGATGTTGCGCTCGGACGAGTTGGCGTCGCAGTACTGCTTGACGAACTGTTCATCCTTCAGCACCTCGCGCAGCAAGCCGCAGATTTTCTGGCGTCCGGCGGGGCCGGGTTCAGCCTTGACGAAATCGTGGCACTTGGCCGCGAATGTTTCCATGGTATAGCCCATCATTGCCTCCTGTCAGGTTTGTACAAAATTACTTGTGCCGCAGCGGCTATTCTGACGCAAATTACCCTCCCTTGGAAAGCGCATGCTCCAATTCGGGCGCAGGCCATGCCACAATGTCGTAAAACCTAGGGAGGAAACGACATGCCATACACTCTACACCAGCTCGGCCTTGCCGCGGCACTGACTGCCGCCAGCGCCGCCGCGCAACCCGCTGCCGCGCAGGCCTACCCTAACCGTCCAGTCCGCATGATCGCCGCGCAATCCGCGGGCTCGTCGCTGGACACCATACTGCGCATCCTTGCCACGCGCATGACGGACGTGATGGGGCAGCAGATCGTCATCGACAATCGCGGCGGCGCCGGTGGCACCATCGGCGTGGAACTTGCCGCGCGTTCGGCGCCCGACGGCTACACGCTGCTGGCGGGCGCATCAAGCTCGATGGTGATTTCGTCATTCACCTACAAGAAACTGCCGTTTGATGCGATCAAGGATTTCGATCCGATATCGGTGTTCGTCAACGCCGAGGCGGTATTCGTGGTCAACCCGGCGCTGCCGATCAAGAGCGTGAATGATTTTCTGGCACTGGTGAAAACGCAGCCGGGCAAGCTCAACATGGGTTCGGCGGGCATCGGTTCATCGAGCCATCTCGCCGGGTTGCTGTTCGTCAGCATGACCGGCATCAACACCGTGCACGTGCCCTACAAGGGCGGCGGGCCGATGACCGCGGCGATAGTCGGCGGCGAATCGCAGTGGGCGATCTCGCCTGCCGCGGCACTGGTCGGGCAAATACGCGCAGGGCGCCTGCGCGCGATTGCGATCTCGTCAAAGCAGCGCTCGCCAGTGCTGCCGGAGCTGCCCACCATCGACGAAGCGGGTGTGCCCGGTTACGAATACGTGAGCTGGAACGCCGTGTTCGCGCCCAAGGGTACGCCGAGAAGTATCATCGGCTCGGTACACAGCAGCATGCGCAAAACGCTGGCGTTGCCCGAAATCAAGGAGCAATTCGCGTTGCAGGGCCTGGCCCCCGCCTATAGCGAAAAACCGCAGGATCTCGCCGCAAAAATGCAGGAGGAGTACGGCAAGGTCGCGAAACTCATCAAGGCAGCCGGGATCAAGCCCGAGTAATTAACCGCGGAAAACAAAATGAAGACAGCAACCACGCTATTGACCTGCGTCGCGCTCACCGGCGCCGCGTTCACCACTGCCTCGGCCCAGCAGTTTCCATCGAGGCCGGTGCGCATCGTCGTGCCCTTCCCGGCGGGTGGTTCATTCGACGTGGTGGCGCGCATCGTCGCGCAACGCATGCAACTGGGGCAGACGGTATTGGTGGAAAACCGCCCTGGCGGCGGCACTGTCATCGGCACCGAGTATGTCGCGCGCCAGCCAGGCGACGGCCACACCATTTTGTCGATCGGCCCCAGCTTCACCATGCATCACGCGGTGCGCAGCAAGGTGCCGTTCGATACCGAAAAAGACTTCAAGGCGGTCGCGCTGGCAATGGGGCTGACCATGGCGGTGGCGGTCAATCCTTCGCTGCCCGTGAAAACGATGAAGGAATACATCGCGCTCGCGCGCGCAAGGCCGGGTGAAATCAGCTACGGCACCTCCGGCCCCGGCACCAGCCACAACATGCTCGGCGAGGCGATCAAGCTCGCGCAAAAAGTGAACATCGTGCACACACCGTATCAGGGCGAAGTGCCCGCCGTCACCGCCGCCGTCGGCGGACACATCACGGGGGTGCTGGTGAATCTGTTTTCAACGGCGCCCTTCATGAAATCGGGCCGTCTGCGCGGACTCGCCGTCACCAGCACCGAGCGCGATGCGCTGGTGCCCGACGTGCAAACCGCGCGCGAAGCCGGCGTGCCGGAAATTGAAGCGATCAACTGGAACGGTTACATCGTGCATTCGGCAACACCCGCGGCGGCGATCACGCGGCTCAACGCGGAAATCTACAAGGTGCTCAACACGCCCGAAGTGCGCGAACAGATGCGCACGCAAGGCATGACCGCCGCGCCCGGCACCGCCGAACAGTTCGCCGCGCTGCTCAAATCGGATGGCGCGCGCTACAGCCGGATCGCGCGCGAGGCGAACGTGCGGCTGGATTAAACCGCTTCAACCCGCGACTATCCTGAATCGCTGATCGTCGTCGGCCGCCATTTGCACGGCCAGGTTGATCTCCCACGATAGATACGCCTGCATCGCCTCCTCGACTTTCTCGCCTTGATCGCGCGCGCGCAGGCGGATGTCATCCGGCGCTGTCGCCATGCGGTTTGCGCCCTGTTCCAGCGCATAGCCCGCCTTTCGCCACGCCGCGGATCCGCCATCGAGTGCAAGCGCCGGCGCGGATTTGGCGTGCATCAAATCCGCGACGGCCAGCTTCGCGAGAGTACCGTCGGACGATGTGACTACCACCGTATTGCCCGGCGGCAATTGCGGCAGAATCTCATCGAGCCGCGCGCGTATCCCGTACCAGGCGCCGGGAATATGGCCATCGATATAGTCACGGCTCCAGTCAAGATCGACAACGCTGACATCGCCGGTCTGCATTCGTTGGTGTAACGAGGGCGTGTCGATTAGCGGGATCGCCACACCGTCAATCCCCAATACGCGCGGCGCCCACGGGCCACTCTGTTGCCCTGCCGTGCGCATGTCCACGGTCATCGCCACCGCGTCCCAGCCCATCTGTTTCATCCAGTGTGCGGTCATCACGGCGCGCACACCGTCGTCATCCACCAGCACCACGCGCGCGCCCCAGGCCGCGGCATGCCGGTCGGTTTCCTGCACCAGTTGCCCACCCGCCACGTTTTTCATTCCAGAGATATGCCCCGCCACATATTCCTCCGGAGAGCGCACATCGAACACATAAAGCGTGCGCGTTGCCAATTCACTCCGCCACTTGTCCAGTGTTGCCGCGTCGATGCGCGTCACGCCAAAGCGTTCGGCCACTCGATCCGCGGCGGCGCGCGCCGATGCGTGACCGGCGGCCGACACCGCCGGCGCCCGCGCGGTGGAGCCTTTCACAATCTTGAATCCCGACAGATGCCACGCCTGTGTGCCGTTTTTCAAGGACACAACCTTGTTCGGCACGCCCGCGTTGATCAGCGACTGCGCGCCTATGATGCTGCGCGTGCGCCCGCCACAGTTGACCACCACCATGGTGTCGGGCGACGGCACCAGTTCGGCAAAGCGGTAAACCAGCTCCGCGCCGGGCACGCTGATCGCGGCGGGGATGCTGTTGCCGTGAAATTCCTCGTATGAGCGGCTATCGAACAAGGCGATGTCGGCCTTGCTGTCGATGAGCGACTTCAATTCCTCGGCGCTTATCCACGGCGTGTTCGCCTCGTGCTCCACCACCTCGGCGAAGGCCTTGCTTGGCACATGAACTCCGCTATAAATGTGAAAACCGCTGCCCTCCCACGCCGCGATGCCGCCGGACAACACGGCAACATCGGTGTAGCCAAGCGCCGCCATGCGCGCGGCCGCGCGCGCTGCCAGACCCTCGCCATCGTCGCACCACACCACGCGCGTGGCGCGGCGCGGCACGCAGGCATCGATCAGCATTTCAAGGCGGCTCAGCGGCATGCATGCCGCCATCAGCAAATGCCGTGCGTCGAACGGCACTTCCTCGCGCGCGTCCAAAAGCGCGATCTCGCCGCCGTCATGCAATGCAGCCTTGAGACTGGCGGCATTGATTGTCTTAACTGGGTTACTCATGTGTCTTCCATAATTATTGTTTAAAAACAATTACTTACGTTATTTCCACTATGCGTGTTGTATGCGTGTTGTGGCCCGCGCGCTGCCCTTTAATCTTATCTTACTGGGCGCAAGAAGTGGCACGCAACGAATGCAATCGCGGTGCTGTCATAACCGCGTCAATCCTCCCAACTCGAGCGGTCGAGCAGATCATGAATGAATTTCCCGGCATGAACAACGCGGCATCAGGTGATGCAGTAACCGACATGCAGGCGTGTATATTCCGGCGTGCGCGATCCGTGTGCAAAACTTATTTGTCAACACGATTACGAGCAAGACCGCAAACAAGAAATTTTTAGCGCAAGCCAACATAAGATATCCTTGCCGTTCAGTCTGTTTAATTTTTTGAACCCGGAAAAAAATGGCAATAAGAAAATACGACGAAGCGTCGGTTACCAAGCTGCGCGGTATAGAGCCGGTGCAACGCCTGCCCGGCATGTATACCCGCACCGCGGACCCCACGCATATTATTCAGGAAGCAATTGATAACGCCGCGGACGAGGCGTTCGGCGGCCACGCCACGCGCATCGATGTCACGCTGCACCGTGACGGCTCGGTCAGCGTGTCCGACAACGGCCGCGGCATTCCGGTGGGCATGCATCCCACGGAGAAAATGCCTACCGTGCAATTGGTGTTCACAGAACTGCATGCGGGTGCAAAGTTCTCCAAGACCGCGGCTGATGCCGCGTATAAATTTTCCGGCGGGCTACATGGCGTGGGCGTGTCGGTCACCAATGCTTTGTCCGCGCGCCTGGAAGTGGAGGTGCAGCGCGAGGGTGGCGTGCACAAGATGGCATTCGCCGATGGCGTTGTGTGCGAAAAATTAAAACGCACCGGGGCCGCGCCAAAAAATTCAACCGGCACTCTGCTGCGTATCTGGCCGAACAAAAAATACTTCGATAGCGCAAAGGTTTCGATGCCGGACTTGGAACGTATCGTGCGCTCCAAGGCGGTGTTGCTGCCGGGCGTTTCGGTGACGCTCAATGTCGAAGGCGCGCGCGAGGGCCAGGAAACCGTGTCGCGCACCTGGAGCTACCCCGAGGGCATGAAAGGTTACTTGCAGGATTTGCTCGCCGATATCGAACCAGTGGCGCCGATATTCGATGGAGAGAAGTACGTGCAGGAAGCCAATGGCTTCGCCGTCGGCGAAGGCGCGGGCTGGGCATTCGCACTGGCCGATGAGGTCAAGGGCTATGGCGAATCGTACGCCAACCTGATCCCCACGCCGGCGGGCGGCACGCACGAGGCGGGCTTGCGCGATGGCATCTTCGAGGCGGTAAAGGCATTCGCGGAGCATCACAACATGATGCCGCGCGGTATCAAGCTGCAATCCGACGACGTGTGGTCGCGCACCGTGTATTTTCTGTCGGCGAAGGTGCTGGAGCCGCAGTTTCACGGGCAAACCAAGGAGAAGTTATCCAATCGCGATGCGCTGAAGCTGGTGTCGAGCATGGTGCGCGACCCGTTCGAGTTGTGGCTTAACAGCCATGTCGAATACGGACGCAAGGTCGCCGAGCTGGTGATCCGCCAGGCGGTAGAGCGCAGCCGCACGGTGACCAAAGTCGAACGCAAAAAATCCTCCAGCGTGGTGATGCTGCCGGAGAAACTGACCGACTGCGAATCCAAAAGTACCAGCGACAACGAGTTGTATCTGGTGGAGGGCGATTCCGCGGGTGGATCGGCCAAGCAGGCGCGCGACAAGCGCTTTCAGGCAATCTACAAAATGCGCGGCAAGGCGCTCAATTCGTGGGAGGTCAAGCGAGACCTGCTGTTCTCGAACGCCGAGATACACGATATCGCGGTGGCCATCGGCGTGGATCCGCACGGCGAGGACGACACCCCGGATTTATCCGGTTTGCGCTACGGCAAAATCGCCTCGATGACCGACGCCGATGTCGACGGCGCGCATATCGCGGTGCTGCTGCTGACGCTGTTTTACCGCCATTTTCCAAAATTGATCGAGGGCGGCAACATCTATGTGGCGTGTCCGCCGCTCTACAAGCTCGACATACCCGCGCATGGCAAACGGCCCGCGAAAAAAGTCTACGCCATCGATGACGAGGAACTGAACTCGCTGCGCGAGCGCGCCATCGACGAGGGGGTTAAGCCCGCATCCATGCAGACCCAACGCTTCAAGGGGCTGGGTGAAATGAATCCCGATCAGTTGTGGGAAACCACGCTGTGCCCGGACACGCGCCGCCTGTTGCAAGTGCGCATCGAAGACAAGGAAAAAACGTTTGAGCTATTTAACATGCTGATGTCGAAGAAAGAAGCCGAGCGCCGCTGCGCCTGGATGGAACTGAACGGGGATCAAGTCGAGGCCGACGTATGAGCGCGGCTAAGACAAAGAAGGAAAAAACGCCGGTTCCCGAAACACTGGATTTGTTTGAATCCGCGGGTGCGGACATTATTGCAAGCAGTGGCGCAGGTGGTGATTCGGGTGGTGGATCGGGTGGCGGTGCGGATACAAAGCCCCCTACCGGCGCGGATGGCGATTTCATCGACATGGGCACATTCGCCGAGCGCAGCTATCTGACCTACGCCATGAGCGTGGTGCGCGGGCGCGCCATACCCAACATCGAGGATGGGCAAAAGCCGGTGCAGCGGCGCATTCTGCATGTGATGAACGAGCTCGGCCTCAAGGCCGGCGTGCAGCACACCAAGTCGGCGCGCATCGTCGGCGAAGTGCTGGGCAAATATCACCCGCATGGCGACGTGTCCACCTACGAGGCGCTGGTGCGCATGGCGCAGGATTTCTCGTTGCGTTATCCGTTGATAGACGGCCAGGGCAACTTCGGCACGCAGGATGGTGATTCCGCGGCGGCCTATCGTTACACCGAAGCGCGCCTCACGCCCATCGCGGAATTGCTGTTGTCCGAGATCGATCAGGACACTGTCGATTTCATGCCCAATTACGATGGCCGCCTGAAAGAACCGGAACTGCTGCCCGCGCGATTACCGATGTTGCTGCTCAACGGCGCATCCGGCGTGGGCGTGGGCATGGCGTGCGAGTTGCAACCGCACAATCTGCGCGAGGTGGCCGACGCCGCGGTGGCAATGATCAACCGCCCCAACATCACTATCGAAGCGCTGCTCGATATCATTAAAGGGCCGGATTTCCCCGGCGGCGCGCAGATCATCAGCCCGCGCCAGGCGATTACCGATACTTACACCAGCGGGCGTGGCTCGCTGCGCGCACGCTGCCGCTGGAAAATCGAAAACCTCACGCGCGGCCAGTGGCAGGTGGTGGTGTATGAATTGCCGCCGACCACTTCATCGATGCGCGTGGCCTCCGAGATCGAGGAACTCACCAATCCCAAGCCACGCGAAAAAGGCGGCAAGGTGTCGGCCACGCAAGCCAATCTGCGGCAGCTTATTCTTGCCTCGCTGGATAAAGTCACCGACGAGTCGGACAAGAGTAATCGCGTGCGCCTGGTGCTGGAGCCGCGTTCGTCGCGTCAGGACCCCGACGAGTTTATGCGGCTATTGATGGCGCACACGTCACTGGAAGAAAACTTCCCGGTCAACATGGTGGTGATCGGGCTCGACGGCCGGCCGCAGCGCAAGAATCTGCGTCTGATGCTCGAAGAGTGGGTGAGCTTCCGGCTGGCCACGGTAACGCGGCGCGTCAAGTTTCGCCTGGGCCAGGTCGACCGGCGCATACATATTCTTCAAGGCCGCCACATCGTCTTTCTCAATATCGACAAGGTGATCAAGCTCATACGCAATTCGGATGAGCCCAAGCCCGAGTTGATGGCGGCGTTCAAATTAACCGACGTTCAGGCCGAGGACATACTTGAAATTCGCCTGCGTCAACTGGCGCGTCTCGAAGGCATCAAGATCGAGCAGGAACTCAAGGCGCTCAAAATAGAACGAAAAGAACTGCAAGCCTTGCTCGACGATGAGCGCGAACTGAAAAAACTGGTGGTGAAGGAAATCCGCGACGACGCGAAGAAATTCGGCGACGCGCGCCGCACACTGATCGAGGAATCCGGGCGTGCCAGCGTCGAGATCAAGGTGGTGGACGAGCCGCTTACCATCATCGTGTCGAAGAACGGCTGGGTGCGTTCGCGCCAAGGCCATGGCCTCGATCTTGCCGGCGTCAACTATAAAGACGGCGACGGCGAATACGCCATTTTCGAGACACGCTCGATACATTCGCTTGCCATGTTCGACTCCACCGGGCGCTGCTTCGGCATCGGCGCCGGCGATATCCCCGGCGGCAAGGGCGACGGCGTGCCGCTCACTTCACTGGTGGACCTGGCCCCTGGCGCGCGCATCGCGCATGTGGCCGATGCCCAGCCGGGGCTGCGGTACCTGGTCACCAACTCCGCCGGCTACGGCTTCATCGTCAACGCCGAAAACCTGCTCACGCGCATACGCGCGGGCAAGGCGTTCATGACGCTGCAGGAAGGCGAAACCGTGCTGCGCCCGGCGCTGGTACCGAATGCCGCAGAGTACGCGGTAACGCTATCGGAAAAAGGCCGCATGCTGCTGTTCCCGGTGGACGAACTAAAGGAAATGGCGCGCGGCCGCGGCGTGATCTTGATGGGCCTCGACACAGACGAAAAAATGACCGCCGCCGGATTCTGCGGATCGAAGTCGGTGACCGTCACCGGCCTCTCGCGCAGCGGCAACGAAAGATCGGCTATCGTCAGCGGCGCTGATTTGCAAAAGCACATCTTGCATCGCGCGCGCAAGGGATGCCTGATTCCGGGCAGGATGTTGCCTACGGGTATCAAGGGTGGTTGATCGTTGCGCCGATCTGATTGTATGCAGTGCGCAAATTGAATATAGTTAAAAAATATCAATAAAAACAGATAGTTACATTTATTGCGCAGTATGGGAAGGTTAGTGCCGAAAGCGTTCGCAGCGTAGAGATATGTGTGTGATGTGACTTATACGGGTATGACGACAATGATGGCTTTGCATTACAACTAGTTCCGGGATTACGATCCATCAACCGGCAGATACGTGCAGAGTGATCCGATTGGGTTGCGGGGAGGGATTAATACTCATGCCTATGTCGAAGGAGACCCAATTGGCTTATCTGATTCCTTGGGCTTACTCGCCTGCGATGGCAGATGGGTTCTGGTGCATACCGAGAGACTTGACGTTAATCCCGTACCGGGGGGCGCCTCACAGTTCTCCAGAATTTGATCCCCCGGTGTCTGTGCTATTGGCTATGCTCTAGTTGTAACATTCCAAGTCTCTATAGTGACCCCAAACTGTTACCTTCTACTCTCGGTGTTTGGGTATATAACGCTCATGCTGATCAGCGGGGCGCCACGGGAACGGGGCCATTTGGCCGTCCTGGTATGGCTCGCGGAGGCAGGCCATCTACCCGCCCCGCTACAGCTGAAGGTGTTGGCGGTGGAAATGATTGTCTCTGCGCGAATCGTCCAGGCCCGGAATCTGGATGTCATAGTTGCACCGCTAATTATCCTGGGCCATATGGGGTTCAAGCTAAATGACTGTCGCAACATTTAGCTGCACTCGACTACTAGGTGTTGCATTTATCATTCTAGTGGCGAACGCCGCGTGTTCTTCGAGCAGCGGTGACCTGAGTATGGAGTTGAAAGCACTGATTCCACCCGGTGCGATTGACATTAGCGAATATCAAAATCCACCAGGAGAGTATCGCATTAGCTTTCGGAAACTCGTCGATTACCCCAATGTTGCGGTATCCGCTGAGGCAGTGCGATTGTTAGAAACACGAGGATGGAAAAAATGTTATGGCACTACTAAGGATTGGCAGAGTTACATTGAGGTGAAAAACGGCGTCACGCTTATGACATACGTTAAACACGATGCCTATGCGCGAGACAGGTCCTTAATTCGCTTCAGTTCTGACTGTGCACAATAGTTGATACGTTTAGGTCTGATTTTGCGCACGCTATTTGAGAATCCCTGACCAAGGAATATCAGGTATCGTGCGAAAGGAAAGGGGTGATAATTGATGTGCGCGAGCGTGCGAATCACGCTGCCGCGGAAGTGTTTCCGCAACATTTCTTGAACTTCTTGCCGCTGCCGCAGTGACAGGGGTCGTTTCTACCGACTTTGGGTTCGCTGCGCCGCAGAGCCGGTTGCGATCGCACAGATGCGAGCAGCTGGCGCGACTCCTGCAATCGACCCTGCTGCTCATAGATAAACCCGAGATTGGTGGTGATGTCATCGGCATCGCGCACTTGATCGACGGCGCGCCCTTCGAGAAGTATCTGTTCGGCTCTTTTGAGATCCTTCATTTCGGGGCGTGCGGAGTGGTAGCAGTGCGCCCAACTGATCCAGCCCCAACCCCACTGCGGATCGGTGCCCAGCCATTGCCTATAGAGCGAGTCGGTGTGTGGGACGTCATTCAGTTCAAAGTGGGACTCGGCCAATGCCATGCGGCACAGCTCGCTTAAGGATTGATCTGCAGCAAAGCGTTTAAGGCACTCTTCGCAGAGCGCAATTCTTATCCTCAGAAACCGTGGATCTTTGAGTCCTGCATTCCACAGTTGGCCATGCAGGGCGTCAATCCAGGGGTGCACAAAGCGCATACCGTGGTTGTATTGCCGTTCGAATTCCTCAATCGAAGTGATCCGCCCGCGGTCGAGCAAGGCCTGCATCACGGTCCAGGCTTCGAGCCACACGCGGCATACGCCCAGGGCATCATTGGTTTGGAGCAGCTCATTGCCGGCCATTAACCTGTCCTCGAATTTCTCAAAGCAGGACAGTTCCGGGAACCAGCGCTGCCACAGGTGCGCCACACAATCCTCGATCTCGTGGATTAGCGATTGAGCCAAGCTGCCTTTAAGCGTGGGTTGATCGATCAGATATTGGACGACCTGTACGGCACCCAGATGGCGCTCACACAGTCGCCCAAGTGATTCGCGGTCAAGTTCAATGCCGAAACCGGACAGTCTGGCCAGCAGTTGCTCATCGGTCAGATGTTTGAGCTTTGCTCGCAGCGGCGTCAAGACGCTCGGCATGCCAGGCACGCGCTGTCTTTTGCTCTTTCTAGCCATCGCTATCTCTAAGGTCAGGAATCGATACTACTTAGAATAACATCGAGCAAAACCAACACCACAAGAGGTGACGAGATACGCCTGTGGTGAGGACTACCCTACTCATTATGCAACAGCCAAGGAGCCTTGATCATGATTCATGTCAACACCGAAAGTAGCCAGTTTACCAATCTGCTGTGCCATTTTGACCGTGATCTGGCTGAACGCTGCCGCGCACAGGGCTGCCCCGACTGCGGGCAGCGGCTGCACCTTGCATGCTATCCACGCAAGCCGCACGGGCTAGCGCCGCTGACCAATCTTGAGGACTGGTGCTTTCGCTGGAGTTACTGCTGCGCCCGGTGCCGGGCGCGCACCACGCCGGCTTCGCTGCGCTTTCTGGGGCGGCGCATCTACGTGGGAGCGGTGGTGGTGCTCACCGCCTGCATGCAACAGGGCTTGAGCGAGCGGCGCGTGGCGGCACTCAACCTCATGCTGGAAGTGCCCCGACGCACGCTCCAGCGCTGGCGCCTCTGGTGGCAGCAGGTGTTCGTGCACAGCGCCTTCTGGCGACTCGCCCGGGCGCGCCTGATGCCGCCGGTGAACGAGCAAGGGCTGCCGCTGAGCCTGTTTGAGCGTTTCGTTGGCACGGAGCTCGAAGAACAGCTCACGCACCTGCTCAACTTCATTTCGCCGCTCTCCACGCGTGCCCGCGCGCACGCTGTCTGAGCCGCGTTAAAACTGCCCGCCAGACCCGCAGAAGTTGACCGCCCGCGCTATTTGATCCGGTTCTAAGATGCCTCCTGAGAAGCGGCGAGTGGTTCGTCGCGTTAAGGAGCGTCTTGATGAACAAACAACACGATTCGCTTGACCGCGATCGCTGGGCACGGCTGCGCTTCGCGATCGTGGGGCCGTTGTTAGCGGCCCCACCCAAGCCCGGCGAATTGCGTGCGGCGCTGCTCGAATTAAGCACCCGGCACTGGCAACACCCCGACCGCGCACAAAGCGTGCGCTTCGGCCTGTCCACGATTCGGCGCTGGTATTACGCGGCACGCAGGGGCGACGATCCGGTGGCCGTGCTCAAGCGCCGCCAGCGCAGTGACCGCGGCATCCGCCGCGTCTTGCCGGAATCGCTCACAGCCGCCATCGCGGCACAATACCAAGCCCATCCGAGCTGGTCCTTCCGCCTGCATTACGATAATTTGCGCGCGGGCCCTGATGCGCCACAGCCGTTTGCGTCCTACGCCAGCCCCGCCGTGTTGTGTGAGTTGCGCCTGCTCGCTTCGGCCTGCTTCGACTCGCGACAGCTCATCGCGGTGGTCCTGGCCGGCGACGGCAGGCTCAGCGAGAAATTGCGACGCGACGAGCTGCAGCCCTTGGGCAGCCGCATCCGCA
>CAMDLH010000062.1 GCA_945901405.1 Bordetella parapertussis
TCTGGTCGTAGTTCTTGGCTTCGCCGCCGTATTTCTTCGACAGCACATGCGTCAGCGCCGCCGTCAACGTGGTCTTGCCGTGATCAACGTGGCCTATCGTACCCACGTTCACGTGCGGTTTCGTCCGCTCAAATTTGCCTTTGGCCATAGTCAGTCCTTGCTTACTTACCTAGTTAGTTATAACTATTTGTTTTTAAACATCTCTTACAACACAACAAATCTGGTGCCCATGGCGCGGATTGAACGCGCGACCTCTCCCTTACCAAGGGAGTGCTCTGCCACTGAGCTACATGGGCAGTCTAAACCCGCGTATATAAATCATTAATAATCAAAGAGTTAAATAAAAAACCTTTCACGCACCCGCCACCACCGCCCTACGCTCAAGTCTCTATAGACTTGGAGCGGCGAACGGGAATCGAACCCGTGTCATCAGCTTGGAAGGCTGAGGTTCTACCATTGAACTACCGCCGCCTGCCTTGTTCAGAACTCAGGACAACACCCATTACCGCCATCCCTACCACTCCCCCTCACACTATCTCTTACCCTTTTAGTACCGCTATATTATGGTGGAGGAGGTTGGATTCGAACCAACGTAGACGCGAGGTCAACAGATTTACAGTCTGCCCCCTTTAACCACTCGGGCACCCCTCCGAACGAAACCGTCTATTATCGGTTTATTTAGGAGCACTGTCAAACGGCATGGATCGGTTTTTGCTAATAGACTCGTCTCCGGCGGCAACATCCCAGCGAAATCCCTGCTTGTCGCGCTCGCTCAGTCTTGGTGCGCTATTAATCCAAGCATACCACCGCCTTTAAACCTGTAATTTCCGCTGCGCAAGCTGCCGGAAAGAAAGAGTGTGACAAAATGCGCGACAGACTCAATTTGTGATGGCATAATTCGACGCGCACTGTGATTGACCCCGGTCTTAAAAAATAAAAAGTAGTCAAGGGGTCGTGACGTGCGCCGAAGGAGGAAGCCTGCTCAAATGCGTCTCTTGGTTTCACCCACTTAAAACCGTGCCGCTTTCAGTGGCATAAAAGCATATTTTTTCACTGCTGGAGAGTTGAATGATAAAGAGCAAGAAGGACTTGTACGCGGGAATTATGTTTATATTACTCGGGTTGTTTTTTGCCCTTTGGGCAACGCCGATACCATCACTCGGTATCACCGGCTATCCCTTGGGGTCGTCGGTTCGCATGGGACCAGCCTACTTCCCCACGATATTGGGCTATCTGACGGCCGCCATGGGCCTGATAATCGCGATTCGCGGCTTCACCATCCCTGACGAAGAGCCTCGCAAGACCCAGTTAAAGCCGTTGTTGCTCATTAACGGCGCAGCGGTACTGTTTGGCGTGCTCATTGATCCGTTGAAAATCGGTTTCGTCGGCGCGGTCGTGGCTTCGGTTATTTTGTGCGCCGCCGGCGGCTACGAATTCAAGTGGAAGGAGGCCATTATCGAAGCCTTGGTGCTGGTGGTTGTATGTTACCTGGCATTCGTCTATGGCCTCGGTTTGCCGTTTCGGCTATTCCCGTGGTCCCATTGATTAATCCGTGATCACATGGAAAATATGAAAAGTTCTGGAGATACCATGAAAAAAACCATACTAGGATGCGCGGTCGTAGCGGGCGTGATGCTAGCCTCATTTGCATACGCACAGGCCACCGGCAAGCCCGCCGATTACAAAGACCCCGGCCTGTTCAAGAACCTGATTCTTGGCTTCTCGGTGGCGCTAAGCTGGACCAACCTTTGGTACTGCTTTATCGGCTGCTTTCTCGGTACGCTGATCGGCGTGTTGCCTGGCATCGGCCCGGTAGCCACCATCGCCATGTTGTTGCCCATCACGTTTAACCTGCCTCCGATTCCAGCGCTCATCATGCTCGCTGGTATTTACTACGGCGCAAGTTACGGCGGGTCTACCACCGCGATCTTGGTTAACCTACCCGGCGAATCATCCTCGGTGGTGACCTGTATCGACGGCTACAAGATGGGCCAACAAGGCAGAGCCGGTCCGGCACTCGCCATCGCGGCAGTCGGCTCGTTCTTTGCCGGCACCGTGGGCACCATCCTTATTGCTTTATTCGGCCCGCCGCTGGCGGAGTTGGCATTTGAGTTCGGTGCCGCTGAATACTTCTCGATGATGGTGCTGGGTCTAGTTGCTGCTGTTGTGCTAGCCTCCGGCTCGCTGATCAAGGCGATTGCGATGATACTTGTCGGCCTGTTGCTGGGCCTGGTGGGAACCGACGTGAACTCCGGCATCGCGCGTTACAGCTTCGGCGTCTCTGAATTGTCCGACGGCATCGGCTTCGTGTCGGTCGCCATGGGCATGTTCGGTTTTGCCGAGATCATCAGCAACCTCGAAGCCAAGCAAGCTGACCGGTCCGGTGCGAAGATTTCCGAAGTGCACAGCCTGATGCCTACCAAGGAAGATATCAAGAGTTCCATTGGCCCGATCATTCGCGGCACGGCCATCGGCACTGTCTTCGGCATTCTGCCGGGTTCGCATACGGTTATCGCGGCGTTCTCGTCCTACACAATGGAAAAGAAAATCGCCAAAGACCCGTCACGATTCGGCAAAGGCGCCATCGAAGGCGTAGCCGGTCCGGAAGCCGCGAACAACGCCGCCGCGCAAACCTGCTTCATCCCGTTGCTGACCCTCGGCATCCCGACCGGCGCGGTGATGGCGTTGATGGTCGGTGCAATGACCATTCAGGGTATCGCCCCCGGCCCGCAGGTGATGACGCAAAAGCCGGATCTGTTCTGGGGCATGATCGCCTCGATGTGGATCGGCAACGGCATGCTGGTGTTGCTCAACCTGCCGCTGATCCAGATCTGGGTGATGTTCCTGAAAATTCCCTATCGCATCCTGTTCCCCGGCATTTGCCTGTTCTGTGCGATCGGCGCCTACTCCCTGAACAACAGCGCAATGGAAGTGTATCTGGCCGCTGGTTTCGGTCTATTTGGGTACTTCGCCTCGAAGTGGGGTTGCGAGCCCGCGCCTCTGCTGCTGGGCTTCGTGCTCGGCCCGTTGATGGAAGAGAACCTGCGCCGTGCGATGCTGATCTCGCGTGGTGATCCCTCGGTGTTCGTGACGCGTCCGATCTCGGCCGGCATGTTGATCGTGGCAGCGTTCCTGCTGATCATCATCGTGGCGCCGCAGATACGTAAAAAGCGTCAAGAAGTCCTTACCGAGGGCGATGGCCTCTAAGTTCCAGAGTCCTGGTTCTCTCATAGAAAACGCCGCGAAATTCGCGGCGTTTTTTTTTATCGAACGACGCGGCAGAACAGCGGCGAAGTCCGTGAGCCGGGGTTTACTGCCCGCCAGTACCGCTAATACTGGTGCCGCCGCATACAAATATCGTTTGCCCGGTGATAAAGCCATTCTCTATCGCCAGCAGGAACGTCACCATGCGCGCGATATCGTCGGGCGTACCCACCCGCTTCACCGGAACGCTATTGATCACGTGCTGACGTTTTTCGCTGCCGATCGGGTGGCCGTTGTCGAATAGTTCCGAGCCGACCGGCCCCGGTGCCACCACGTTCATCGTAATGCCGTCGGCCGCGACCTCCAGGCAGGTCGAGCGCGTCATGCCCACCAGCGCCGCCTTCGCCGCCGAGTACACCACGCGCTGTGTCTTGCCCATCATCGCGCGCGAGGCCATGCTGACGATGCGCCCGAACTTCGCCTCGCGCATGCCCGGCACGAACGATTTAATGAGTATCATCGACGCGCGCACCGTCAACGCCATGACGTAGTCCAGGTCCTCCGGCGTTGCCTCTTCCAGCAGCCCAGGCCGATTGGCGCCCGCATTGTTGACCAGATAGCGCACGCCATATTGACTCGCAATCTCCGCGGCGACCTCGGTCGCCTGCTGCGTATCCGCGAGGTCCACGCCCATATAGATCAGTTTGGAGTGCAAAATACGCGGGGGCTTGCGTTGCAACGTGATGACCGTATGGCCGCTGTCGAGCAAACGGCGCGCGATGGCCTCGCCTATGCCCGCGCTGGCGCCCGTAACTACCGCCACTTCTTCCATGCATGACTCCTTGCCGATTAAAAAGTGCGAGAATTATAGTCTGAGCGGCGCGCGCTTACGATATGCTCCGGCACTAACAATCGCGGTTTGAACTTTCAAGTAACATGTAACGCCAGCCATAAATTGCAATACCAGCAAACCACGCCCGTGCCAGCCGTAACTCGCCAGGAAACGCTCTAAACCACGCTAAAAGACCAAAAACCAGCAATGGATACTGCAATTAGTGGCACGTTTGGCCGCTGCCCTGTCGCACCGGATGCGCTGCGGGGCATCAAGCGCCAGCAAACCAATCCGTCGCGCTGGGATGGCGCCGGCTGGGCCGAATTCGCCGCCGCGCTGATCGCTCGCAAGGTCGATCTGCGGCAGGACACGGCCGCGCGCGGTGCGTATGCCACCGATGCCGGCGGCACCGCCTACGGGCTGCCGCACGGCGTGGTGATCGCGCGCGGCGCGCAACAGATCGCCGCCCTTATGCAGACCGCGCAGCAGTTTCGTGTGCCCGTCACCGTGCGTGGCGGCGGCCTGACCACCGAAGGCGAGTCGGTGGCGTTCGGCGGCATCCTGCTCGACATGACGGGCATGAGCCGCGTGCTCAATGTCGATGCCGAAGCGCTGACAGCACGCACCGAAGCCGGTATTTTCTGGCACAGCCTGGCCGAGGAACTGCGCCGCCATGATCTCGACTACCTGTCCGCGCCGCTTAACCTCACCTCCTCGGTCGGCGGCACGCTGGGCGTCGGCGGCATCGATGTGAATTCACCGCGGCTGGGTTGCAGCGCGGATCAGGCCATCGCCCTGCAAGTGGTCACGCCCACGGGCGAAATCGTCGAGTGCTCCGACACGCAAAACGCCGAACTCTTTCAGCGCGTGATTCTGGGCTACGGCCAATTCGGCGTGATCACCGAGGCAACACTCAAGGTGCGCCGCTACACGCCGCTGCGCATGCATTATTTTTATTACGCCTCGCTGCGCACCGCCATCGAAGACTTGCAATTGCTCGACAAAAACGACGCCAGCGATTATTCGGGAATACTCACCATCATGGATTGCGCGGTGAACCTGCTAGTGGCGTTCGATTCCGCCGAGCGCGAAGCGGCGTTCGATGCTAGCTGGCGCCGGCGCATGCGCGGACACGGGGAATCCGGCTTCGCGCTGCGCATGTTCGCGCACTACGCGCTGCGCCCGTGGAAGCTGCGCGAGGCGTTATATTTGTATCAGCGCAAACGCGATGTGTTTCCCGAGTTCAACCGCCCGGAGCACATGCGCGGCAGTCTCATGCACGACCGCACGGTAGTGTTCTCGCGCGCGGTGTGGAAACACTGGGGCAGCAGGCAGATGGTGATTCCTGACCTCGCGACGTCAACGGAGAAATTCATCGCGGCGGTGGAGCGCGGCAACGCGGTATGCCGCAAATATTTTCCGTATTACACGCTGTATTGCGTCGGCATCAGGCTGCGCCCCGACCACCGCCCGCATTATGAAATGTCGTGCATACCGCCGGATGCCGAGGGCTGGGCCTACGGCTGCGAATTCGAGCCGGTGATGAGCAAGAACGGGCCGGCTTGCAGCCGCGACCATTTACAGTCGTTCAAGAACGAAATTTACGATATCGGCGTCGACATCGGCGCGAGCTACTATCGTTTCGGCGGCATGATGAAGGGCTATATCCGCCGCATGTTCGGTGACGCGCTGGTGGATCGCCATCTCGCAATGAAGCGCGCCGCCGATCCCGCGATGATCCTGAATCGCGATGTGATTTTCTGATGTTGGGTTTTACACAACACACGTCTGGTCCGCGAAACGGCTACGCTTCGTGCAGCGGTTGCGGTTTGTGCCAACTGGTGTGTCCGGTTTGGCGCAAAACCCATGATCTCACGCTGACCCCTCATGGGCGCGCTAAAGCGTTGCAGCATGGCGCGGCCATCAACGACATCGCAGCCTCCATTGGAAGCTGCACGTTATGCGGTGCGTGCGAGCCAATGTGTCCGGAAGAAATAGACCTGGTTGGCATGGTTGTAAATCTGCGGCGCCAGTTGCCGCGCGTGGCAGCATTGCCCGCAAAACAGCACGCGAAAATGGACACAAAAACGCACGCGTCCCCGGCGCACAGCACCCTGCTCGCCGGCGCGGCGCTGCGCGCGCATACCGATACCCTTGCACGCGTGACCACCTTGCTGGAGATTGCGCCCACTGAAGACGACGGCTCGGACATCGCCCTGGCTCTGGAAACCGGCGCAACTGCGCCGGAGGCGCGGCTCAAGGAATTCCTCGACCCATTGCGCCGCCTGAAAACCATCGTCGCCGCCGACGGCCTGCTGCTGCGTCATTTGCTCGACTGGTTGCCGCACGTGAAGATCGTGAGCCTGGGCGCGGCGCTCACACGTCTGGAGGCCCTGCGGCGCGGCCTGCGCGCGACAGACCTTTACGTGATTGAACCGCGCGCCTACCATGCCAATCATGCGCGGTTGGTGCGGTATTACGACCACTTGCGCGTCGAAACTGGCTGTACAATGAATCTCGACTTGCAGCGTATTGCCATCCCAGCCACCGTACGCAATTTGCGCCAACGCCTTGATCTGGAAGCGGCGGATGACAGCGCCCAGAAGCGGTGGCTATTGCATCGCCTGAAAATCCAGCGCATCGTGGCCGAGAGCGTGGAAGATATCGCCGCATTCAAGCAGGTTTGCGACTTGCCTGTTGTGCACATTGCAGAGTTGGCGGAAGATGGAAAAATGAAATCAGGAATCGTGGAATGACGCGCTCGGTCGATGTCATCATCGTCGGCGCCAGCCTGTCGGCGGCTGCGGCGGCCAAGCGCCTGGTCGATGCCGGGCTGGAAACCATCGTTCTCGAACGTAAGGAACTGCCGCGCCACAAAATCTGCAGCGGCATATTGTCGCCGCGCGGCCATCGTTTCCTGATCGAGAACTTCGGCCCGCTGCCGCCCGAGGCGCTGCACGAACCGACTGCCTGCCGCGGCGTGACTTTTCATTTTCCAAGCATGGTGTCGCTGTCGATGGATTTTTTCGGCGGCACCACGCCGCACCTGCACCGTAAATATTCCGACTATTGGGCGATCACGCGCAGCGGCGCCGAGGTGCACGATCAAACCTCGTTCGCCGGGCTGGAAGACAACGGCGATCATGTGCTGGTCCACGCACGCAAAAACGGCGAGCCGGTTGAGTACCGCGCACGCCAGGTGATCGGCGCCGACGGCCCCAGCTCGCTGGTGACGCGCGCGATCTATCCGGATTACCCGAAACAGATTCCGTGGTTCTTCGTCGGACAAAAATTCCACGGCATCATCGATTGCCCGCTCAGCCCCGAGTATTTTCACTTCTGGTTCCATCCCGATCTCGGACACTACACGTGGAGTCACGCGCGCGACGGGCAACAAATCGTCGGCGTCGGCTTCAAGCGCGGCGACAACTTCGCGCAAAAGCACGCCAACGTGGTGAACTATTTATCCGAAAAACACGGTGTGCGCCTTCAGCCGCACACCGAGGACGAAGGCTGCGCGGAGAATTTCGGGCCGTCACTGATCAACCGTTACGTGTTCGGCAAGGGCAATGTGCTGATCACCGGGCAGGCGGCGGGGTTTCTCAACATGATCGGCGAAGGCATGAGCTGCGCGCTGCATTCCGGCGCGATCAGCGGTGAAGCCATCGTCGAGGCGCGGTTGCGCAATCACCCCATGCAAAAAGTCTACCGCCGCATGATCGCCTCCGAAGTGCGCCGTACCTCGGATCAATGGAACCCGCTCAAGATCGCCTTCGACAAGCCGCACGAAGCCGACTTCCCCGCCGCGCTGATGGCGCTAAGCTGGCGCGACCGCGCCAAAGTGCTGCGCGATATGTGGCGCTTTGTCGTGCTCTACAAGGAATTCAAGTGGGGCCGCCAGATCGCCAGGGCAGCGCTGCAACGCCCACTCTTTGGCGGCTATCCGATGCAACGCTGGCTGTAGGTTTCCCTGCTCAACGCGGTGTGCGTGACGGCTTGGCGGCGGGCCTGCGCGCTTTCTTGTCCACATGCACTGGTCCGGGCGGCAAGCCGGTGTGCTGCGTGCGAAACGATTGATACTTGTTCGGGCGGCGCGCGCCCTCGGGTTGATTTCCGGTACCCACGGGTTGAAATGCGGGCACGAGGTGGCGCTTGCTGTTGCCGATCAAGTCCACGCGTCCCATGCGCCGCAGCGCGTCGCGCAACACCGGCCAGTTCTCTGCGTCGTGGTAACGCAAAAACGCCTTGTGCAGGCGGCGCACCTTGAGCCCCTTCGGTATCACCACGTCTTCACTCGTGCGCGTGACCTTGCGCAACGGATTTTTTCCGGAGTGATACATCGCGGTCGCGGTGGCCATGGGCGAGGGCAAAAACGCCTGCACCTGGTCGGCGCGAAAGCCGTTTTGTTTGAGCCATAACGCGAGTTCGAGCATGTCTTCATCGGTGGTGCCCGGATGCGCGGCGATGAAATACGGAATCAGGTATTGTTCCTTGCCTGCTTCCTTCGAATACTTGTCGAACAGTTCCTTGAACTTGTAGAACGTGCCCACGCCGGGCTTCATCATTTTCGACAGCGGGCCTTCAGCGAGCGCTTCCGGCGCGATCTTCAGATAGCCGCCAACGTGATGCTGCGCGAGTTCCTTCACATAAGCGGGCGATTCGGCGGCAAGATCGTAGCGCACGCCCGATGCGATCAACACTTTTTTTATGCCGGGCAATGCACGCGCTTTGGCGTACAAATCAATCAGCGGCGCATGATCGGTATTCAGATTAGGACAAATTCCGGGAAACACGCACGAAGGCCGGCGGCACGCGGATTCGATTTCACGGCTCTTGCACGCAAGCCGGTACATGTTAGCCGTCGGCCCGCCCAGATCGGAAATCACGCCGGTAAAGCCGGGCACGGTGTCGCGTATGGTTTCGATTTCGCCGATGATCGAATCGGCCGAGCGGTTTTGAATGATGCGCCCCTCGTGTTCGGTGATCGAGCAAAACGTGCAGCCGCCAAAGCAGCCGCGCTGTATCGTCACCGAGAAACGAATCATTTCGTAGGCCGGTATCTTCGCTTTGCCATATGAGGGATGCGGCTGGCGCGCGTAGGGCAACTCATACACCGCATCCATCTCCTTCATGGTCAGCGGAATCGGCGGCGGATTGATCCACACGTCGCGATCATTGTGACGCTGCACCAGCGCACGCGCGTTGCCGGGGTTGGCCTCGACGTGCAGGATGCGCGAGGCGTGCGCGTAGAGAATCGGATCATTCGCCACCGTCTCGAACGACGGCATGCGTATCACGCTGCGCGCGCGGTCTGCGTTTTTGACTTCACGGATGAAGCGCACGACTTGCGCGCCTTTGGGGGCAGCCGCTTGTGTAGCCTTTTGCGCTTCGGATGCATACGGATCCACTGCCGGATTCAACGCCCCCGGCAAGTCAATGCGCGTCGAATCAATCTCGATCCAATCAGCCGGCACAGCACGCACGAACGCCGTGCCGCGTATATCCGTGATCTCGGATGGCTTTTTGCCCGCCGCCAAACGATGCGCGATATCCACGATCGCGCGCTCGGCATTGCCGTACACCAGCATGTCGGCCTTGGCATCGATCAGCACCGAGCGGCGCACTTTCTCCGACCAGTAATCGAAATGCGCGATACGCCGCAAGCTCGCCTCGATGCCGCCGATGATCACCGGCACATCGTTGTAAGCCTCGCGCGCGCGCTGGCTGTAGACAATCACCGAGCGGTCGGGGCGTTTGCCGCCTTCGGCCGACGGCGTGTAGGCGTCATCGCTGCGCAGCCGCCGGTCGGCGGTGTAGCGATTGACCATTGAATCCATGTTGCCGGCGGTGATGCCAAAAAACAGCTTCGGCCTGCCGAGCGCGCGGAACGCATCGGCGCCATGCCAATCGGGTTGTGCGATGATGCCCACGCGAAAACCCTGCGCTTCAAGCAAGCGGCCGACAATCGCCATGCCGAAACTTGGATGATCGACATACGCATCGCCGGTGACGATTATGATGTCGCACTCGTCCCAACCCAGCGCATCCATTTCCGCGCGCGACATCGGCAGGTACGGGGCTACGCCAAAGCGCGCCGCCCAGTACTTGCGGTGGCTGAAAATGTCCTTCGTCGTTTCGGTGGCGGCGTGCATGGCGCGCATCATATCACGCCGCGCCAGCACTAATGAGTTAACTTATTGATTTTATTGATATTTTTATTTTTACCTAAAGGCAATCAAGAAACCTTCGCGACTTCCGCCGCAGAATATTTCCATCTGACCGCGAATGAACGCCGGATCGGACAACAGACTTCATCACTCGATTACAGCCGGGCCAATCCCAGCCGAGCCTATTCCGCCTTGATCCCGGCACCGCGAATCACCTTGCCCCATTTGTCGAGCTCCACGCGCATAATTTTCGCGTATTCCTCCGGCGTGCCGCCGAGCACGTCGCTTTCGATGTCGGTGAAACGCTTGCGCACCGCGGGCATCTGCAACACCTTGTTGGTTGCCGCGTTGATTTTCAGAATCACATCGCGCGGCGTGCCCGCTGGAACCATCAGCCCGCGGTAACTCGCGCCATCGATGGCCCAGCCGGCCTCGGCGAACGTCGGCACCTGCGGCATCTGCGGGCTGCGCTTGGTACTGGCGATCGCCAGCGGCCGCAGCTTGCCGGTATCGGCCAGCCCTTTCACCGCGAACAGACCACCGATGGCGATGGGCACCTCGCCACTGGCCACGGCATAAATCGCCAGCCCCGTGCTCTTGTACGGCACGTGCAGCAGATTTGTTTTCGTTTCCACCTTCATCAACTCGGCGAGCACATGCGGCAGCGTGCCGTTGCCGCCCGATGCGTAGTTCAACTTGCCCGGCTGCGCGCGCGCCAGCGCCACCAGTTCCTTCACCGACCGCGCTGGAAACGACGGATGCACCACCAGCAGCGTGCTGCTCGATGACGACACCGGAACCACCGCTGCGAAATCACGCATCGTGTCGTACGGCAACTTCGCCAGCAAGAACGGATTGAAATAAATCGCCGGATCGGCGACATAAATCGTGTAGCCGTCGGGCTTGGAATCAGCGACGATCTTGGTCGCGATCACCGTGCCGCCGCCGGCCCGGTTGTCGATAATCACCGGCTGGCCCAACGCTTCTGAAAGCTCGTTGGAAATCGCGCGTATCATGCCGTCGGCGCCGCCGCCCGCCGCGTAACCGACCACCGCGCGTATCGGCTGCGCCGGGTACGATTGCGCTTGCGCCATAGTGCACAACGGCAACACAAGAACCACCCAAGACTTTTTCATAACGGTCACCCGATAAATTCAAACGTGCACTTTAGCATGCGTGTTTTCTGCTAATTTAGAGCGCCTTCAATCACCTCGACGACTCGTATCCTGGCGCCAGAAACCGATGCCGAAGAATAAATATAAGTATATGTTTTTATTATGTTTTTTGTGCACGGCATTTAGCCCGTCCACACACGCGCAAAGTTACCCGGTCAAACCCGTACGCGCCATCTTGCCCTATCCGCCCGGTGGCGGCACCGACATCATGTCGCGCGCGATCTGCGCAAAGTTATCCGAGTTGTGGGGCATGCAAGTCGTGGTCGATAATCGCGGCGGCGGCACCATCATCGGCACCGAGATCGCCTCGCGTGCGCCCGCCGATGGCTACACGTTGCTGATCACTTCGCCGAGTTTTGTTATCAACCCAACGACGCGCGCCAAATTGCCGTACGACACCGTGAAGGATTTTCAACCCGTCACGCAATTTGCATTTCAGCCGTATCTGCTGGCGCTGCATCCGAAAGTGCCCGCGCGCGACGTGAAGGAATTCATTGCGCTCGCCAAGGCGAAACCGGATTCACTCAACTTCGGTTCCACCGGCGTGGGCAGCGGCTCGCATCTCGCCGGCGAGTTGTTCAATTACATGAGCGGCACGCAGCTCACGCATGTGGCTTACAAAGGCATGGGGCCGGCGATTTCCGATCTGCTCGGCGGACAAACACAATTTGTATTTGCCGCGATTTTGCCGGTGATGCGCGCGAATATCAGTACGGGTATTTCCAGATCAGGCTGATCGAATGGCAGGGGTACCCGTGGTTCTCGGCGATTTCGGTGTGCGGCGCGCTGGGGTTTGACGACCCCGAAGGCTCGATCAACTACTACGCCACCACCGACTACTGCATTTACGGCAGCAAGAAAGAACAATTTCTCACCGCGCAGGGCGTGCTACGGCTGTGCGCGCGCTCGCGCAGCGGTGACGAGCCGCAATTTCGCCAGTAGTTCGAGAAAGAAGTGCTCGCCACGCTGCCCGACGATCTGCGGCGGCGCGCGCGGCTCGCATCACCCGGTTTAGCCGCACCCCCCGCCGCGCCCGAGCCCGTGGCGGCCAAACAAGACGCGGGTGAAACACCATTCACTGTCCCGATTTCGCAAAAGGAAACCGAAAAAGCGCCGATCAGACTCGATATCGAGTTGTAGCGCCTCACACTTTTACAGGCTTTATCGCCACCCCGTCGCCAACGATGCGCTGATTGAGCAAGTTCGCGCACGCCGCGATGATGGAAAGCGTGGGGGTCGCCACGACGGCCAGCTGCCCCAGTTCGACGATGACATTGATGAGCGCATCGAGTTCAAGCGAACGCCCTCCGCGCACGTCCTGCAGCGTAGATGTCGGCATCGACACACGCTGCGCCACGCCCGCGATCAACGCTTCCGGGTTGACCTCAAGCGGGCAACCAACGGCAGCGGACACCGCCATCACTTCGCGTAACAGCGCCAGCGCAACCTGCGCCGTGCCCGCGTGGGAAGCCGCCTCTTTCGGCGTCGCCTGCGTGATCGCGCCCATGGTGTTCCACACTGCGTTGGACAACAGCTTGGTCCACTTGACCTTGCGGATATCCGCCACCGGCTTGCCGGTCAGCCCCGCATTGGTGGTAATTTTTGCGATCGCTTCGAGGCGCGGCGACATGCGGTTGTCGACCTCGCCGATCGTCAGCGAATCCCCATCGGAATCGGCAAGGCGTATATGCGCAGGCGCTATCATGTCGGTAGGCTTGAACGCAACACCGCCAACTATATTGGCCAATTCAAACGTGCGCGACAGCAGGCCATCGGGATCGAGCGTCTTGAGCCGCGCTCCTTGATACGGCGATTTAATGCCCTCGAAGTACCACCACGGAATGCCGTTTTGCGGAAACACGAATGTCGCATCCTTGCCACCCAACGCGCGTACATGTTGCGCGGCCGCCAGCAACTGATGCGATTTCAACGTGACAAAAATAAGATCGTACGGCGGCTTCTCCTCGCCCGGGCGCACCACGCGCACCTTGATCGGCTGCGGACGCCCGCTCTTCGGCCCTTCAAGTATCACCCCGCGAGTGGACATCGCATCGTAGTGTGCGCCGCGCGCCACCAGCGTGACGTCTTCGCCCGCCGCCGACAGGATCGCGCCCAGATAGCCGCCGATTGCTCCGGTTCCATAAACAAGTATTTTCATTTTGATTCCAATCGACCCAATGTTTTTCCGGGCGGCCACAAATTCGGCGCCGCGCGCTCATACTGCGGCGGATAATGCGCCTGCGCGTTGAGCGTCACCGCCGCATGCTGCGGCCAGCGCGGATTGAACAACAGTGCGCGCGCCAGCGAAATGAAGTCCGCCTTACCGCTGGCGATGATGTTTTCAGCCTGCTCGGCATCGGTGATCAATCCTACCGCGCCAGTGGTAATGCCCACCTCGCGCTTCACACGCTCGGCGAACGGCACTTGATAACCGGGGCCTATCGGCACTTTTGCATCAAGCACCACGCCGCCGCCCGAAACCGTTACGTACACGGCGCCGGCTTTCTTCAACTCGCCCGCATAAACCACTGCGTCGTCCGGCGCCCAACCACCCTCGGCGAAATCAGTGCCGGAGATTTTCGCGCCGATGAATTTATCCGCCGGCCACGCCTCGCGCATCGCGCGAAACACTTCCAGCGGCCAGCGCATGCGGTTGACGAGACTGCCGCCGTATTCATCCGTGCGCTTGTTGGCGAGCGGCGATAAAAACTCCGAAAACAAATAGCCATGTGTCGAATGCAATTCGACAAAATCGAGACCCAGACGCGCCGAGCGTTTTACCGCGGCCACGCAAGCGTCCTTGATGCGTGCCATCTCCTGCGCGCTCAACGCATGCGGCACCGGCCAATCAGCCGCGAGCGGCACTGCCGACGGCGCCTCGGTGAGCCAAGCACCGTCCTCGGGCTTTAACGCACCACGCCCGTTCCACGGCCGATGCGCCGAAGCCTTACGCCCCGCATGCCCCAACTGTATGCCCAACACGACAGGCGACACACTGCGCACATACTTCACCACGCGCGCCATCGCCGCCTCATTGGCGTCGCTGTATAGCCCCGTGCACTGCGGCGTGATTCGCCCCTCGGGCGCAACACCCGTGGCCTCGATCACCAGCATCGATGCGCCCGATAGCGCCATGTTGCCCAAATGCATCAGATGCCAGTCGGTCATTGAGCCATCGACGGCGCTGTACTGGCACATGGGCGCGACGGTGATGCGATTGGTCAACGTAAGATTGCCGACTTGCAACGGCGAAAAAAGCTTACTCATGGGAATCCTTAAAGTTCAAAATCATTCGACACAGATCAACGCGGATGGACGCGGATAAACAGAACACGTAGTGGGTGAATCTGCGTTCATCTGCGTCAAAATAGGTTCTGGCAGTTTATCGAAAATACCCCAGAATCCGCCACCACAGATAATCCAGCGGCGTCAAAACAAAAATACAAATCACCGCCAGCGGCACCGTGAGCCGCAACACCTGACGCAATGTGATTCCAGCCACCTGCATGCCCACCATTACCGGCGGCGCTTGATACGGCAGGATCATCAGCGAGAATCCGACCGCCATCGTCATCAACGCGGCTTCGATGCGCCAGCCGGCAGCTTCCGCCATCTGTGCCGCCAGTGGTGCTAGCAGCGCTGGCTGCGATGGATTGGTGGTGAAGAAAGTTGTCACGGTCGCCAGCATCGTGAGTTTGATGAAATTCACGAAGTCATGACCCGCCTCGATATTCAGCGCGCCGAGCATCGCGCCGCCCATGATCTTGCCCACTCCGCTCTCCTGCGCCAGTGCGCCGAAGCCGAGCACCGCGCCTACGTAAAAGAACGAACCGAGTTTGACGCGCTCCGGAAACACCGTGTGCGGCACGGCGCCGATGCGCGGCATCAGCGCGGCAATGGCGGCGCCCAGCGCAACCCATCCGGGCCGTATGCCATGCAGAAAGTCCGTCGCCCATAACAGCAAGGCGCACGCCAGGATCACCGACAGGCGGCGCTCTTCGGGCGACAGCGGAACGGATTTTTCGCTCGCGGCCGGTTTCGCGGTCACCGCGGGGAACAGGTGGCAAATCAGTGCAACGATGATCGCGGCCTTCACGCAACCCAGCACTGGAAAATGCAGCAGTAAATAATCCATGTAAATGATGGGCTTGTTATAGAGCGTCTCCGCCGCGCCGGCGAGAACAAGGTTCGGCGCATTGGCCGGCAGCACGGTTACGCCGCATTGAAAGCTCACAATCACGGCCACCAGCGACATGCCAACATGTCCCGGCGAACCGGGCGCCAACCCCGCGCGCTGCGCCGCGGCGGCGTAGATGGGCAACAGCAACAACACGCGCCCCAGCGTAGCAGGCATCACAAACGCCAGCATCAGCGCCACGATCGCGGCAACGCTGATCAATCCCACGTACGACAGAGTAAAGCGCCCGAACAGCGAACGCGCCATGCGTTCCCCCAGCCCCGTAGCGCGTACCGCCTCCGCCAGCACCAGCCCGCCGAGCACCAGCCACAAGGTGCCCGATGCAAAGCCGGAGAACACCACGTTCGCCGGCGCGATCGCGAGCAACATGCACAAACATAGAAATATCAGGCCGGTAATGTGTTCCGGCAACACCGCCGTGGCCCACAGACTAATGGTCAGCAGCAACACCGCCGCCGCGTGCATCATATGCGCGGGCGCGCCAGCGGGCGGCGGGATGAAGTAGAGAACCACCGCGAGTGCACTCAACGCGGCGGCGAGCAGGCTTTGTGGTTTCAATTGACTTCCAACGCGAGAAGCATTAGGCGCAAGTGCGGCGGCATTGAGGAAGAAATTACACCTCACCCCTCACGCTTCACACCTTACGCACTCAGTGTATTTCCGGATCCGCCGTCGCCGCTGTCTGATGCAGGAAGTCAAAATCGCAGCCCTTGTCCGCCTGCGTGACGTGCTGCGAGAACAGAGCACCATAGCCGCGGCCAAAACGCGGCGGATTCGGTTTGAGTTCGGTGCGGCGGCGTGCGAGTTCGGTGTCGCTCACTTTTAATTCCAGTTTACGCGCCTCGACATCGAGCTCGATCATGTCGCCTTCGCGCACCAGCGCCAGCGGGCCGCCGATCCATGACTCGGGTGACACGTGCAGCACGCAGGTGCCATAAGACGTGCCGCTCATGCGCGCATCCGAAATGCGCACCATGTCGCGCACGCCTTTCTTCAGCAGCTTCTTCGGAATCGGCAACTGCCCCCACTCCGGCATGCCGGGGCCGCCGAGCGGGCCGCCGTTTTGCAGCACCAGCACGGAGTTTTCATCGACGACCAGATCGTCGCTGTCGATGCGCGCGTTCATTTCGTTGTAGTCCTTGAACACCACCGCCGGGCCGGTGTGCTTGTGCAAATGCGCTTCGGCGGCGGTGGGCTTAATCACCGCGCCGTTGGGCGCGAGATTGCCGCGCAGCACGGCCAAACCGCCGGTGGCGGACACCGGATTCGAGCGCGGGCGAATCACATCTTCGTTATAAATCTTGCAGCCCGCGAGATTTTCGCCCAGGGTTTTGCCGTTCACCGTCCGGCAATCGCGGTTGAGCAGCTCGCCCAGTTCATTGAGCATCGCGCGCAAGCCGCCGGCGTAATAAAAATCCTCCATCAGATACTTGTCGCCCGCCGGGCGGATGTTCGCCAGCACGGGAACCTTGCGCGCGAGTTCGTCGAAGCGTTCCAGCTTCAAATCAACGCCCGCGCGCCCCGCCATCGCCAGTAGATGAATCAGCGCATTGGTCGATCCCGACAGTGCGTGGGTGGCGATAATCGCGTTATCAAACGATTTGGCATTCAGAAAATCCGACGGCTTCCAATCGTCCCACACCATATCGACGATGCGTTTGCCGCTGGCGGTGGCCATGCGCGGATGGTTGGCATCCGCCGCCGGGATCGATGCCGCGCCCGGCAGGGTGAGGCCCAGTGTCTCGGCAATCGAGGTCATGGTCGACGCCGTGCCCATCACCATGCAGTGGCCGTACGAGCGCGCGATGCCCTCCTCGACTTCTTCCCATGCTTTTTGATCGATGTTGCCCGCGCGCAGCTCGGCCCAGTATTTCCATGAATCGGTGCCAGAGCCCAGATGCTCGCCGTGCCAGTTACCGCGCAGCATCGGTCCCGCCGGCATATAGATGCTCGGCAGATTCATCGACAGCGCGCCCATGATGAGCGCCGGGGTCGTCTTGTCGCAGCCGCCCATCAGCACGCAGCCATCCACCGGATACGAGCGCAGCAATTCCTCGCACTCCATCGCCAGCATGTTGCGGTACATCATGGTGGACGGTTTTTGAAACGGCTCGGCCAGCGTGATCGCCGGCATCTCCAATGGGAATCCGCCCGCCTGCCACACGCCGCGCTTCACCTCTTCTGCGCGGGTACGAAAGTGCGCATGGCACGGATTGATGTCGCTCCAGGTATTGATGATCCCGATCACCGGCTTGCCGGCGAAATCCTCGCGCGAGTAGCCCATTTGCAGCGTGCGCGAACGGTGGCCGAACGAACGCAGGTCTTTCGCGCCGAACCATTTGTGGGAACGCAGTTGTTCCGCGCTTTTTTTACGCTGTGCCATGATCTTTCCTTTTCGTTTGGAAGCACGCGTTACCGCAAAATGCGGCTGCGCGCCATGTGTCAGCAGTGGGTTGATGCTGGATTATGCAGCACCAGCGGCAGTAGCGGCAATCGCGCCTTGCCGCGAATGGTCGCGCCTTCTAAAATGCATCGCATACGTCAACTGGGAATCACAATGCGATCCAACCGTTTAGGCGCTACCGCGTGTGCTGCCGTGCTGCTGGCAGGCGCGGCGCTAACCGCTCACGCACAGCAAAAATACCCGAACCGCCCAGTGCGCATGCTGGTGCCGTGGACCGCGGGCAGCCAGGCCGACATACTCGCGCGCATGGTGCAGCCCAAACTCGCCGACAGTTTCGGCCAACCCATCATCGTCGACAACCGCCCCGGCGCGGGCGGCACCATCGGTGCGGCGGTGGTCGCGCACGCCACGCCCGACGGCCACACGCTGATGATGCAAGCGGCGGCGCACGCGGTAAGTCCTGCCTTGTATTCGAAGCTGCCTTACGACGCGGTGAATGATTTTGCATGCATCACGCGCGTGGGCAGCGTGCCCAATGTGCTGGTGGTTGCACCCTCGCTCGCCATCAAATCAGTGAAAGAGCTGATTGCGCTAGCCAAACAAAAACCGGGGCAAATTAATTTCACCTCCGCCGGCGTGGGCGGTGGCACGCACATCAACGGCGAGCAATTCAAAATGGCCGCGGGCATCGACGTGGCGCATGTGCCGCAACGCGGCACACCCGAGGCGTTGATCGACACTGTCGCGGGCCGGGTGCAGTATTTTTTCGCGCCACTGGGTTCCGCGCTGCCTTTCATACGCGACAAACGCCTGCTGCCGCTGGGCGTGAGCACGCTTGATCGCACGCCCGCGCTGCCCAGCGTGCCCACCATCGCCGAATCGGGCTTCCCAGGATTCGAGTTTGATTTGTGGTACGGCATGATGGCGCCGGCGAAAACACCAAAGCCCGTGCTCGACCAAGTCTCGCGCGAAATGAAGCGCATACTCGATTCACCCGACATCCGCGAGCGCATGGCCGAACAAGGCGTGGTGCCGCGCTCATCGACGCCGGAAGAATTCGATAAATTCCTGCGGCTTGAAGTCGAGCGCCTGGGCAAGGTGGTCAAGGCATCCGGCGCGCGCGCCAACTGAAGGGGAGGCAAATGGACACACCAATGAAACTCGACATACGCGCCAGCGGCAAACCGGTGGGCGTTGAGGTGCTCGGCATTGATCTCGCGCGCGAACTTGACGACGCCACCTTCACCGCGATCAAGCATTTGTTCGACAGCAACGGCATGATTTATTTTCGCGGGCAAAATCTTTCGCCCGGGCAGCAGATAAGATTTACCGCGCGCTTCGGCGTGCCGGATAAACACGTGCGGCAGGAATTCTCGCTGCCGGGTTATCCGCAGATACATTTGATCTCGAACGTGAAAGACGGCCAGCGCTCGATAGGCTCGGCCTACGCCGGCGACGATTGGCACACAGACTTGTGCTTCATGCGCCATCCGGGCCGCTACACTTTTTTGCACGCGATTGAAGTGCCCGAGAAAGACGGCAAAATACTCGGCGACACCGTATTCGCCAGCACCGCATACGCCTACGACACCCTGCACGCCGACAGACGCGCATGGCTGGAAAAACAGCGCGGCGTGTTTCAATATCACCGCGCGCAATCACGCAAACAACAGCAGCGCTCCAAGGATCACGCGCGCCCCGATCTCACGCCAGCGCAAAAAGCCGCCACGCCCGACATCTCGCACGACGCCGTGATCACACACCCGGAAACCGGGCGCAAGTGCATCTACATCAACAAGACCTACACCTTCGGCTTCGAGGGCATGCCCGAGGAAGAGACCGCGCCGATATTGAAACAACTGCACGAGCACATCACCCGCGACGAAGCCGCCTACACGCACAAATGGCAGGCCGGCGACATCATCATGTGGGACAACTACTCGACGCAGCACATGGCGGTAGGCGACTACGCGCTGCCGCAACGGCGGCTGATGCATCGCACGGCGATTTGCGGTACTGAAGCGTTTGGGGCGCGGGTGCTGGCGTAACACACTATGCCCCGAACACTCATCAGCTCAGGTTCCACGTTTGAACAACAAATCGGCTATTCGCGCGCGGTGGTGGCTGGCGATTGGGTGTTTGTATCCGGCACCACCGGCTTCGACTATGCCTCGATGACCATCCCGGACAACCTGCTCGAACAAACGGAACAATGCCTGAAGAACATTGAATCCGCGTTGCGCGAGGCGGGATCAAGCCTGCGCGATGTCGTACGCGTGACTTACATACTGCCCAACGGCGCTGAATTCGAGCAATGCTGGCCGGTGCTGCGCAAGTACTTCGGCGAAATACGCCCCGCCGCGACGATGATCTCGGCGGGACTGGCGGACCCGCGCATGAAAATTGAAATCGAAGTCACGGCGCTGAAGCGTTCGTAGCATCCGGCAATACGCCCATGGTCATCAGAAAATATCAAGAAAGGGATAGAACATCGTTGATCGCGATTTGGGAAACTGTTTTCCCGGATGATCCACCGCACAACAACCCTCCAAAAGTCATTACGGCAAAACTGGCGGTGGATGACCTTATTGTCGTGGCAGAGAAAGGCGCCAAAATCATCGGCGCTTGCATGGCCGGCTACGATGGTCATCGCGGCTGGCTGTACGCCGTTGCCGTTTTGCCCGAATTTCGGCGTTGCGGTGCAGGTAAGGCATTGGTGCAGTCCGCAATCAAGGCGCTTGCTGATCTTGGCTGCATCAAGGTCAACCTCCAGATTCGCTCGACCAACCTTGAGGTCGCCGCTTTCTATAAGGCGTTGAGCTTCGTGGTTGAGGATCGGCTAAGCATGGGTGCGTTTACAGGCAACAAGGCCGCGTAGTTTGCTCGAGCAAGAACTCGTTAGAATCGGGGGATGACTTACGCTGTCAAAGAGATTTTCTACACATTGCAAGGCGAGGGCGCCAATGCCGGGCGCCCCGCCGTGTTCTGCCGCTTCGCGGGCTGCAACTTTTGGTAGGGCGGGAGAAAGACCGTGCGGCGGCGGTATGCAAATTCTGCGATACCGAGTTCGTGGGTACGGTCGGCGACGGCGGGGGGAAGTTCGACTCGCATCAGGAACTGGCAGCCGCGATCGAAGCAAAATGGCCGGCGGGCGACTTCGGCAGGAAGTTTATCGTGTGCACCGGGGGCGAGCCGCTGCTGCAACTCGACGCGCCGCTGGCCGCGCTACTGCGCGCGCGCGGCTTCGATATCGCTGTCGAGACCAACGGCACGCTCGATCCACCCGACGAAGACCTTTGGCTTATTGTAAGTCCCAAGGCTGGCGCGCCGCTCCACCTCAAGCGTGGCAATGAACTCAAACTCGTCTATCCGCAACCCGGCGCGGAACCGGAGAAATTCGAGAGGCTCGCCTTTGAGCATTTTTTCCTGCAACCGATGGACAGCCCGGAACGCGCGAGGAACACCGCTATGGCTATCGAATACTGCCTCGCCCATCCGCAATGGCGGCTGTCACTGCAAACCCACAAGATCATCGGTATCCGTTGATCCCAGTGATTCATGGACATCTTCAAGACATTTACGCTCGAATCGGCCCATCGCCTACCCAACGTGCCCGCGGGCCACAAGTGCGCTCGTCTTCATGGCCATTCCTTTCGCGTCGAGATACACATATCCGGCAGCGTTGATCCACATGTGGACTGGGTACAGGATTTCGCCGAAATCAAGACGACGTTCCAGCCACTTTTCGAGCGGCTGGACCACAATTACCTCAACGAGGTGGCCGGACTTGAGAATCCCACCAGCGAAAATATCGCCCGCTGGGTGTGGGAACGACTAAAGCCCGGTTTGCCGCTGCTCTCCAGGGTCGTGGTGCATGAAACCTGCACCTGTGGCGCTATCTACACGGGCGACTGACGAGCCCGGTTGAACGCCGAAAAGCTCAACAACAATCGTTCAGCACGGCAAGTGTTCGACTTCACGGATCAACCTGGAGGCTGCGTCACTCCGCCACCGGCACTTCCCCCCGCACCTGCGTGCGATGCAGCGTGCGTGTGTAACGGTCAAATTCGTAGGGCGTCGCGCGGTGCAGCAGGCAGCGGTTATCCCAGATGACCAGATCGCCTTCCCGCCACTTGTGCGAATAGATCATGTCGGCTCGCGTGGCGAGCGCTTCACATTCGTCGATCAGCTTGCGGCTGTCTTCGACGCTCCAGCCGATGATGTGCGAAGTCACATCCTTGGAAAGAAACAGGCACGGTTTTTTTGTCGCGGGGTGTATACGCACCAGCGGATGTTCCACCGGTGGCACCTTGGCGATTTGCTCCGCCGTCAGCGGCTTGCGATTCGGATACAGCTCGGAGTAACGAAAATTGCGGTCGTTGACCGCCACCGCCCCCTTGATCTTTTGTTTCGTTGCTTCGGGCAGCGCGTCGTACGCGGCGTACATGCTGGCGAATTGTGTATCCGCGCCTTCGGGCGGGCACACGATGCCATGGAGCAGCGTCACCAGCGCGGGCACATTTTTGTATGACAGATCCGAATGCCAGTGCATGCCGCCGCGCGTGATGCCCTTGGTGCTGCCGTCGGCTTTTTTCTCGTTCGACAGCACTCTGAGCCACGGCAGATCGGGAAAGAGATGTTCACTCATGTGATGAATGTCGAGTTCGCCGAAGCGTTTGGAAAACGCCACCAGTTGTTCGGGGGACAACTTCTGCCCGCGAAAAAACACCACGCAGTGCGCATGAATGAGATCAAGAATGCGCTGGAACGCCGCATCGGTGAGCGGCTGTGCGAGATCGGCGCCGCGGATTTCCGCGCCGAGGTGTTTGCCCATGGCTACCGCGGTGATCGCCGTTACTTCATTTGCCATGCCAGCTCCTCAATCCAGTCAAATTCGTGCAATCACGCCGCTGGCCAAGGACTGCTCGATGGCCTCCAGCACCGCGCTTGAATTTATTGCCTCTTCGTACGTCACCGGAAACGGCTTGCCGCCGCGCGTCGCTTCGGCGAACGCCTCGACCGCGTGGCCGAGCGGATGATGAAACGGATACGTGGTCGTTTGCGGTTTGCCGCCGAGTTCGCACACGGTGAGCACGTTTTCATCGCGCGCCTCGACCCAGCCCTTGTCGCCGAACGCATGCAGCCGCCAGAAGTTGGCGCCATGCAGCAGCGTGCCGTGATAACCCGTTGCGCCGTTTTTAATTTGAAACAGCATCGAAGTCACATCATCCAGATGCACGCCCTCGGCAGGAATCGCGCGCCGGCTTTGCGCCCACACGCCGCTGATCAACCCCGCCAGCGGCAGCATCGCGTCGACCACGTGGATGCCTTTCGCGGTCATGCCGCCGCCGGGGTTTTCCTCGTGCGCGTTACGCCACGCAGGGCGCGGACCGCCGCCGCCGGGCAGGCTGGAGCTTTGCCCTTCGACATGCAGCACGTTTCCAATTTTCCCTTTAAAAACAATATCATACATATCCATCATCGCGGGGAAGAAGCGCCGCGTGAAGGCCACGCCGAGCAACACGCCCGCTTTGCGCACGGCATCCACGGTTGCCTCCGCGCTGGCCTTGGTCAACGTGAACGGCTTTTCCACATACACATGTTTGCCGGCGCGCGCGCTGCGTGCGACGTGTTCCGGGTGCAGCGAATGTGGCGTGGCGGCGATGACAAAATCGATTTGCGGATCGCGCAGCACCGAATCGAAATCATTGACGATCGGAAAACCCTGTTGCGCACCAAACTCCGCAAGCCTGCCCGGCGTGCGCGACACGCCAACAGCAATGCGCACCTTCTCGCTTTTGGCGAGCGACTTCACCAGCCGCTGGCCCAAACACCAAGGCCGATGATCGCCGCGCGCTGTTGCGTCATGAGTTCAATCTACGCCGATGCGTCGGGTTTAAGCCCCGCCGCTTCCACGCCCTTGGCCGCGCATTCTTCGTCTTCATCACCCGATGCGCCGCTGATACCCGCGGCGCCGAGTATCGTGCCATCTGCATCGCGTATCAGCACCGCGCCCTGCTGCGGCAGAAACTTGCCTTGCGCGGTTGCAGCGAGTGTCAGAAAGAAATTCTGATTGCCCTTGGCGCGATTGGCGAGCGCGCGGCTGGAGCAACTCATCGCCACCGCGCCCCACGCCTTGCCCAGTGCCACGTCGTAACGGAACATGCTCGCGCCGTCCTCGCGCTGCGCGGCTTTCACGTTGCCGGATTCGTCCAGCACCACGATGGTCAGCTTGGCGAAGTTTTTCGCGCGTGCGTGTTCGAGCGCTTTTTCACAAATGGTATTGGCTTGCTTCAGGGTGAGCGGCATGGATGTCTCCGAAAAATGGATTGTGAAAGTGACACCGACTATACAAACCGCACCCGATGCGGTCAACCCGATTCACGCTCGATCTGGATATTCTGGCCGCGAAACCTGAGAAACTTAAGCAGATACGGCATCGCCAGCGACAACAACGTCAGCGCCAGAAACACCACCACGATGGGCCGGTCGAGCAGCCAGTGTAGATTGCCCTGCGTCATGATCATCGACTGGCGCAGCGCTTCTTCCATGCGGTTGCCGAGCACCAGCCCCAGTATCACCGGCGCCACCGGGTAATCGTGCTTGCGCATGTAATAACCCAGCACGCCGAAGCCGCACAGGAACATAAGGTCAAGCACCTGTTGATTCGAGTTGTAAACGCCGATCACGCAGATCACCATGATCACCGGCAGCAGCAGGCGCATCGGCAGATACAGCAGGCGCACGAAAATGCCCACCAGCGGCAGATTGAGTATCAGCAAAATCACGTTGCCCACGTAGAGTGCCGCGATCAGGCCCCACACCACATCGGGCCGCTGCTGAAACATCA
Organism: Bordetella parapertussis; assembly: GCA_945901405.1. Lineage (GTDB taxonomy): Bacteria > Pseudomonadota > Gammaproteobacteria > Burkholderiales > SG8-41 > CAMDLH01. The sequence goes on from CAMDLH010000062.1 coordinate 24,831, forward strand.
GCGGCCCCGGATGCACATTCAGCGCCACCAGCGCCGCAAGTAGTATCGCGGTGGTACTCGACCCTGGTATGCCCAGCGTCAACATCGGCACCATGTTGCCGATGGCGGCCGCGTTGTTCGATGACTCCGGCCCCGCCACGCCGCGGATGTCGCCCTTGCCGAAATTCTCTGGATTGCGCGCGACCTGCGTCTCGACCGCATACGACAAAAACGACGCGACGCCCGCGCCAGCCCCCGGCATCACACCGATGATGAAACCGATGATGGTGCCGCGCGTGATCGCGCCGCCGCTCTCGGTGATCTCTTTCATCGAGATGAACAGCCGGTGCTTGATCACCTCCTTGGTTACGCCGTCGCGCATGTCGCGCGCATTGAGCAGCACTTCGGACACCGCGAACAAGCCGATGGTGACGATGAGAAACTCAATGCCGTCGAGCATTTCCGGCACGCCGAAGGTAAAACGCGCAACGCCGGTGAGATCGGTGCCGACGGTGGCGATCATCAGCCCCAGCGTCATCGCGATCAGCCCTTTCACCAGCGAGTCACCCGAGAGGCTCGCCACGGCGGACAGCCCGAACAACATCAACGCGAAATATTCCGGCGGCCCGAAGTGCAATGCCGAATTCGCGATCGCCGGCGCAAACAGCATCATCGCCGCGATGGAAAGCGTGCCGGCGATGAACGACCCAATGGCCGCGATGCACAACGCAGGCCCCGCGCGCCCCTGCAACGCCATCTGGTGCCCATCGATGCAGGTGGCCACCGAAGAAGATTCGCCCGGCACATTCAGCAGGATCGAAGTCGTCGAGCCGCCGTACATCGCGCCGCAATACAGCGACGACAACATGATGATCGCGCCCACCGGATTCATCGTGAGCACGATGGGCAGCAGCATTGCCAGCGAGCCCGCGGGGCCGATGCCCGGCAGCACACCGATCACCGTGCCGAGAAACGCGCCGACGAAAGCGAGAAACAGATTCTCCGGCCGCAACGCGATCTCGAAGCCCTGCAACAGCAGCGGAAGGACGTCGCCCATCAGGCAAACAACCTCGCCGTAACACCAAGCGGCAACTTCAACCCCAGCCCATACTTGAACAAAGCAAGCAACGCCGCCGTCAGCACCACGCTATAAACAATTGCACTCAACCACCCCGGATGCCGAAAGTAGCGAAACGTCGCCGTCAGAAAAATCACCGTGGCGAGTGGAAACCCCAGCGGCACGAACGCCAGCACATACGCGAGCATGATGCCGGCGGGTGCGAGCGCCTTCAGATCGGAACCGCCTTTTGCAGACGCGCTGTTTGCATCCGCTCCGCACGGCTTGCGCAGGAGCAACATCACGCCGAGCACGATGCCGAGTGCGGTGAGTATCTTTGGAAAAAACGTGGGGCCGATCACATCGGCTTGCAGCGAGGTGGTGAGCTTGCTCGCGTCCCAGCCATAGAGCGCGGTGAGCGCGAGAAACAGCAGCGCCGCGATACGGTCAGCGCCGAGTTTCACTTCACGAGGCCCATGTCCTTGTTGAGCTTCTGGTAGGTTTTTTCTTCCTGCTCGAAAAACGCCGTGAGCGCGGCGCCGGTCATCCAGCTATCGACCAGCGCGGTGCGCGCGAGATAATCCTTCCATTGCTGCGACTCGCGCGCGCGGGACAGCGCCTGCACCCAATACTGCGTGATTTCGGCACTGATGCCCGGCGGCCCCATCACCCCGCGAAACTGCTTGAGAAAGCGCGTGTTCACGCCCGCGTCACCGAACACCGGCACGCCGGGCAGCACCTCGAGTTTGTCGGTGGCGGCAAGCGCGCGCAGCTTGCCCGCCTTCACGTGTTGCGAAACCTCGGCTGGATTTTCCAGCATGAAATGCACATGCTTGCCCAGCAGATGCGGTATCGCCTCGCCCGCGCCCTTGAACGGCGTGTAGGAAAACTGCACGCCGGCGGAGTCTTCAAGCATCTTGCCCGCCATCGACGCGCTGCTGCCCCACGAACCGCCGCCGAGCAGCATGGCCTTGGGTTTTTGTTTCGCGGCATCGATCAAATCCTTCACGTTCTTCCACGGCGACTCGGCGTTCACCACCAGCACCATCGGATCGACCGCCATCAGCGCCAGCGGCGTGAACTGCCGCCAGCCGGTGTCGGAGTTGATCAGCAGCGGCAGATTCAGACTCTGCGGCGTGTAGGTCGCGAGCACGTGTCCGTTACCCTTGCTTTGCGTGATGATGTAGCGGCGCATCTTCTCGCCTTGCGAGCCGGTGATCGATTCAACGCCCGCCAGGCGCGGCACGATTTTATTTTTGTTCCAGATGTCGGCAATCTCGCGCAACATCAATTCGTTGCCCGTGCCCGGCGCGGAATGCGTGACCAGCGTGACGCGCTCGCTGGGCGCCCATTGCGCTTGCGCCAGCGGCGCGCATGCCAGCGCCGCAATCGCCATACCGTTGCGTAGTTTCAAGATTATTTCCTCGAATGTAAGTATTTGTTTTTATTCACTTTTTTACAGGGCGGAAACCAGGCAGATAAACCGGCCCGTCTTCGATCCCGTCCACCGGCGGGCCGCTCATGCCGTGGCTGGTGTCTTTTGCCACGAAGGTCAGCACGTCGCCCGCGGCCGATGCAATCGCACTATGCCGAGTGCCCGGCGGAATATGCGCGGCGGAATTCGGCGGCGCTTCGATGGTCTGGCCGCCGATTTCGTAAATCATCGTGCCTTCGAGCACGAAGCTGAATTGCTCGTTCGGATGCGTGTGCAGCTTGGTGCCGGAGCCGACACCCTTGTGGATGTGGCCCACCTGCAATTTTTCGCCGCGTAGCGCCGCGCCGAACGACGATGATTTCTTGGAAATGAAATTGCGCGGAATCACTTCGGCGCTGGTGGCGTAATCGGGCACGGCGTTCAGATTGGCGATGTCATAGACGTAACACTGCTTTTTGCCGGAACCATTTTTCGTCTGCGGCTCGGGCAGGCCGTTCGCGCCGATCTTCCATTCGTTGGTGCCCAGGCCGAAGCCGGGCAGATGGCGCGGCCCGTTGTAAACGCCATCGACCGGCGGGCCGACGATGCCGGTGCGCGTGTCTTTCACCGCGTAAAAAATCACATCCTCCTCGGCGCTCGACACGTGGCTGTGCGGCATGCCCGCCGGTATATGCACCACATGGCCCTTGGGCACGCGAAACACCTGCCCGTCCATGTCGGCGATCAGCGTGCCCTGCAACACGTAGTTAAACTGCTCGTTGGCATGGGTGTGTATCTTGGAGCCGGTGCCGCGCGCCTTGTGCACCAGCGCAACCTGCAAGCGCTCGCCCTTCACGACCGCGCCCACCGATGTCGATTTGCCGGTCTTCAGCGTCTCGCCCGACAACAAGCGGCGCGGCGTCACCGTTGCGCTGCACGGGCCTTCGGGCGCGCGTTCAAGATCATTGAAGTTGTAAATGTGGCGGGTTACGGTCTGAGTGGCTGTGGTCATTGTTGAGTTCTCCATTGAGTTATTTCTTCGGGCCAAAGCCCGGCAAATAGCGCGGCCCGTCCTCGATGCCGTCCACCGGCGGGCCGGCAAGTCCGTGGCGCGTATCCTTCGCCACGAAAAAAATCACATCGCCCTCTGCGCTCGCCACGCACGAATGCACCACGCCCGCGGGCATGTGTATCGCGTGGCCCTTGGGCACATCGACGTGCTGGCCGTCGATATCCGCCACCAGTTTGCCCTGCATCACGATGTTGTACTGCTCGTTCGGATGCGTGTGCAGCTTGGAGCCGGAGCCGCGCCCCTTGTGGATCAGCCCCACCTGGATTTTTTCGCCCACCAGCGCCGCGCCGAACGAGGATGACTTTTTCGACACGCTGCCTCTGGGCACGACTTTCGCGCTGCACGCGCCTTCGGGCACGCTCGTCAGCTCGTCCCACTTGTAGACATAGCGCATTGGCGCCGTGCTCGTGCGCAGGCTTAGCGGCGCGGGCAGGCCATCGGCGCCCAATTTCCATTCGTTGTCCTTGTTGCCGCCGAAACCGGGCAGTGTGCGCGGCCCGTTGTGTTTGCCGTCCACCGCCGGGCCGCTGATGCCGTGACGCGTATCTTTTGCGGCGATGAACAACACGTCCTCGTCCGCGCTCGACACGGTGGAATGCGGCATGCCCGCCGGAATGTGTATCACGTGGCCGGCGGGCACGCGTAGCACCTGGCCGTCGATATCGGCGATCAGCGTGCCCCTCACCACGTAATTGAATTGTTCGTTCGGATGCGTGTGCAGCTTCGCGCCCGTGCCGCGCGGCTTGACCACGTAAGCCACATGCACGTGCGAGCCCGACAGCACCGGACCTCGCGTGGTGGATTTGCCGGTGGCCAGCGTATCGCCGGACAACAAGCGGCTCGGCGCAACCTTGCAGCTTGTCGGGCCGCCGGGCACGGTATCCATTGCCTCAAGGTTGTACACGTATCGCATACTGGGCGCTTGCTGCGTCGCTGCCGTCATGATGTTCTCCGCTTGATCGTGGACAGGGATTTTACTGGAACAGGGTGATTCGTCCAGCGGCACGGCGCGCTCCATCGGCGTTTGCGCGGCGTTTGACCGCGCGCTGGATTGACGCGTATGGCAGGAATAGAATAAATCAGCGTTTATCGGGCCATCCACATTGTGCGAGATTGCTGATTATCAAAAAAGGGAGGCAACATGAAAAAACTGCTGCTGATCACCGGCTCGGTCGAAGGCCGATTCCTGGCGCTCGACGAAGACACCGGCAAAACGCTGTGGGAATTCCAGACCAGCTCCGGCATCAACGCCACCGCCATCACCTACACGCACAAGGGGCGCCAATACGTGAGTATCGCATCGGGCCTCGGCGGCAACTCCGCGCGCGCCATGTCGCGCGGCAACGTGCCGCTGGGTGGTTCGATGTGGACATTTGCGCTGATGCCCGACTGATACGCCATGAGCGGCGCGCTATTGTTCGCCGCCCTTTACGAGCCATGACACGGAAAACGCATGCTCACCACGCTGCTGACAATCGCGCTGCTGCACTGGCTGGCGCTGATCACGCCGGGTGCGAACGTAATCCTCATTTCGCAGCTTGCCGCGAGCGGCCATAGGCAAAGCGCGTGTATCGCGGGAATCGGCATCAGCGTGGTCGCGGTCATCTGGGCGTTGCTGGCAATACTGGGCATTAACGCATTGTTTACGGCGCACGCCAGGCTGCGGCTCGCAGTGCAGTTCGCGGGCGGCGTCTACCTTTGCTACATCGCGTACAAATTGTGGCGCTCGGGTATGACTGCTGGCGCACAACACGCCGCGCAAATCAAACCGTGGGCCGCGTTTCGTCTGGGATTCATCACCAACATCACCAATCCGAAGACGGCGCTGTTTTTCGGTAGTGTGTTTGCCGCCGCGCTGCCCGTTGAACCCGGCACGGCGTTGCTGACCGCCGCGGTGGCGCTGGTATTCGTGAATGCACTGACGTGCAACATCATTCTCGCACTGGCGTTCTCGCATCCTCTCGTTCAAGCCGGCTACGACAGGCAACGCAAGTGGCTTAACCGCATCGCCGCCGGAATTGTTGGCGCGTACGGGCTGCGCCTTTTATATGTTACGGCCAGCGACGTTCAGGCGCCGCCGATCAAATAACGCAGGGCGCAATGCTGTCGCGCCCTGCAAACGTGCGTTTACATCACGCAGCCGGCCTGGCGCCACGTTTACTTGTCGCGCCCCTTGCCGTGGCCCTTCTTCTCGGAGTGCGCCCAGTCTTTTTTGCCCTTGCCGCTGGCATTGTGCTGGCGCTCACGTTCGCGCTCGCGCGCCTGACGTGCATCGTGCGCTTCCTTGCGGCGGCGCTCGTCCTCGCGTAACCGCGCCTGGCTTTTTTGCGCCTGCTCGTGCGCGGCTTTGGTCTGCTTGCGGCCGGCTTCGACTTGCTGACGATCCTTGCGCGTCTCTTGACGTTGCGCATTGAGCTTGGCTTCGGCCGCCTTGATGCGCGCCGGATCGCCGCTCTTGCGCGCGTCTTCGAGCGCCTGTCGATCCTTCGCCAGCAATTCACGCTCGCGTCTCAATTCCGTTTCATTCGCCTTTAAGCGCGCGCGGTCGGCTTCGAGTTTTGCGCGATCCGCTTCGGCCTTGGCGCGGTCAGCCTCGATTTGCGTGCGCGTTGGAGGCGCCACGACGACGGGCGGCGGCACCTGCGCCTACGCACCTGACAGCGACATCATAAAAATACTCAATATAATCAATAACTTATTTGAACCCATCGAGCATCTCCCTTAGTGGATTTTATTGCTGCCCTAACAACACCTCGCACAACGCCGCCGTGCGCCGCGGCGTTGACGCCTGTCACGGCGCGAAATCCACAAACATAAGGACACAAGGGGGTCAGACCCGAATGGCACTTACTTAAGCTTAACAGGATGCCCATATTTTCGGATTTTCGCTCTGGCGATCTCTCGGGGTTGTGTGAGTAACGGATAAGGTTTAGGTCTTCGTTTTACGGCTCTGGGCTCGACGCGACCGGGCCGATCGCCCACCCGC
>CAMDLH010000063.1 GCA_945901405.1 Bordetella parapertussis
TCTGAAGGTGCGCCCGATTCATCACCGCACTGCTGACCGGGTGCGTGCGCATATCTTCCTGTGCATGCTGGCTTATTACGTCGAGTGGCATATGCGCGAGGCGTGGCGCGAGTTGCTGTTTGCGGATACCGAGATTGCGGCCAAGGCCAAGCGTGATCCGGTGGCGCCTGCGAAACGCTCCAAATCAGCTTTGCTCAAGGCGGCGCGTCGCACGCTTGATGACGGCACTCCCGTCAATAGCTTCTCGACCTTGATGGATCACTTGCTTACCATCGTGCGCAATACCTGCCGAACCACAAACGCTGGCTCTGATGCGCCCACCTTCGAGATCACGACTACCCCGAACCCGGCACAAATACGCGCCCTCGGTTTGATCGAGGCGATCACTTTGTAGACAGTAACCGGAACCTCAAATTAACGCCAAGTGCTTGTTGGAAAACAATAAACTCGATCTTCTCTGAGAGGAACTTCAGGCTAACGCGGAGCGAGGGAGCCGCGTCGCGGTCCGCTTACCTTGGCACAACAAGGCAAGACCACACTAACGCCCAGCCGTGCGTATCGCCGCACCACCACCCTTGAGTGGAATCTGGCTCGTCTCGCGCAGCGTGCCGCCGTCAAAATCGAACACCTGAATATTGCACTCGACCATGTTCTGCACGAGTATGGTTCGTCCGTCGGCGGAGAATGCCACGCCCTGGGACCAGCCGCCGATGGGCGCTTCGGCAATTTTCGTGAGTTGCGTGCCTTGCAATTCAAGAACCACAAGCTTGCCGCGTGGATTATGAAACGGTGACGCGGCGGGCCGGTTTGATCCTTCCTGCACGACCACCGCGCACCAACGACCATCGGCCGAGAGCTTGATGCCTTCGGGCGTGGCGCCGACACTGATGGTGTTAACCGTGCGCGGTGGATTCAAACGCAAGTCGATCACGCTCACCGTATCCACATCGCCCTGCCCTCGCCCCATGCACGCCACCACCGCGACCGCGCCATCCGGAGTGATGTCCGCGCCATAGGGGCGAAACCCGGCGTAGAAGGTGCGCCCGGTATCTTCGACCTTGGCCCCGTCGATACGCAGCAGGGTAAGGCCATGATCGCCATCGCGCGTCACCAGAGCACGCGTGCCGTCGGGCGTGATCACCACATGGCTGGGGCTGGATTTCGCATCCCCCAAATGCAGCTTGCCTGCCGGAGTAAGCGCCTTGCCAGCGATGGTGAAAATGCAGATCGTGCCTTCGCCGCGATTGCACACCAGCGCCAGCGTGCCCGCGGCGTTGATCGAAATTCCAGATGCGCCCGCGCCAGATTCGAGCGTCTGAATCACACATGGCGGCGTGGCCTTGAGATCGATCACGCTCAGCACATTGCTACTGACGATCTTCGTCGCGTCATTTGGATCAACCTTGGTGGCCGCGCTAACCAGCGCCAGCGATTCGTCCGCCGTTACCGCGACCGCATACGGCGGTCCCGCCACGCTGGCGGGCGCTTCAACCTCGGCGATGATCACGGGCGGACTCTGTGTGAGATCGATGATGCTTACCGTGTCGGGCACAGGATTCTTGATCGCGCATACCACGCCATTTTCAAGCCGCACCTTGGCATCGTTCGCCGAGACCGCCAGTTTGTATGTGTGCATGGCGGCAACCCTACTTCACACGCACATGCTTCACGATGCGCCGGCGTCGTCCCCACGGCCCCGCGCGCACCACGTAAAGATCGCCGTGTGTATCACCCCAGATGCCGTGGCACGAACGAAACGAGATATCACCCCATTGCGCGAGCCGCTCGCCCTCCAGCGTGAGCACGCTGACCAGCCCGCTATTGTGTTCGACGATATAAACGATATCGTTGGCATCGACAAAAATCACCGCCGGGCCTATCAGCTTGGTGGGCCACATGTGCAGCAGCTTGCCCGCTTGATCGAACACCTGCACCCGATCGTTCTCGCGGTCGGCCACCAGCAAGCGGCCCTTGCTGTCTATCCACACCGCGTGCGGCAACATGAATTGGCCGGGCGCGGTACCCGGCTCGCCCCATGAAAAAAGATGTTTTCTATCGGCGTCGAATTTATGCACACGTGCGTTGCCGTAGCCGTCGGTGACGAACATCTCGCCCGATGGCGCGACATCGATATCCGTCGGCAGATTGAATGGCCCGCCGCCGTGCGTCACCGTCTTGTACGCTTCCGAGCGGAAGTCATCGGGTGCTACACCCGTATCGGAACGAAAACCTTTAGTGCCGATGGTGCGCAGCAATTGACCGGACGGAGTAAACAACATCATCTGCGCGTGATCGCGATCCACCAGCCACAGATTGCCGTCTTTACTCGCGCGTATGGTGTGCGGAAACGCAAACAAGCCCACGCCCCACGACGATAGAAAGTTACCCTCGCGGTCAAACACGAGGACGGGATGCTCCTTGCCGCGATTAAAACAATAGACGCGATCGTGTGCGTCCACTGTCACCGACGCTGCCATCATCTCGCAGCCCTCCGGCGGCCGTGCCCAGTCTTCGTGCACTTCAAACGTGTGCCGGCCTGCGCCGACCACGGGATACGTTGCTGCCATGATGCCTCCGCTGATTGTGTTATTCCGCCTTGATGCCTGCGTCGTCGATGACCTTGGCCCAGCGCGCGTATTCGGATTTGATGTAAGCCGAAAAGTGCGCGGGCGATGCGCTGCCTTGCAACTCCACGCCCTGATTCGCGAAGCGCGTGCGTATTTCCGGCGCTTGAATGAAATTGGCGATCTCCGCATGAATGCGCGTGAGAATCTCAGGCGCGGTACCCGCAGGCGCCATCATGCCATTGAAGATGCTCGCCTGAAACCCAGGCACGGTTTCGCTGATTGCAGGCACCTCCGGCAACAACGCGGCACGCGTGGGCGCGGTGATGCCCAGCGCGCGCAGCTTGCCGCCGCGCACGTGCTGCAGCGATGTGCTCAGGTTGTCGAATTTCATCGGCACCTGCCCGCCGAGCAAATCGATATTGGCCGGGCCATCGCCGTTATACGGAATGCGCATGATGCGCACATTTGCCATACGGCTGAATAGTTCGAGCGCCAGATGCGAACCGGAGCCGTTGCCGGAGGAAGCGCAATTCAGTTCGCCCGGACGCGCTCTAACCAGCGCAATGAGTTCCTTCACGCTCTTAACCGGCAATGATGGATGCACCACCAGCAGTTGATGCAACGTCGCGATGAGACTAATGCCCGCGAAATCGCGCACCGGATCGTACGGCGGATTGCGCATCATCTTCGCCGCCACCAGCGCGCTCTGCGCCACCATGATCAGCGTGTAGCCATCCGGCGCGGCACGCGCGACGCCGCCAAATCCTATGGTGCTGTTCGCCCCCGGCCGGTTCTCGACGATAATGCGTTGGCCGAGGCCTTCACTAATCCGGTCGGCGACCGAGCGGCCCAACAGATCGAGATTGCCGCCAGGTTGCACGGCCACCACCAGACGTATTGGTTTCACCGGATAGGATTGCGCCCATGCAGAGGCGGCCAAACCATTCGCCAGCACACTCAATACCGCAAGGTTTCCGATTAGCTTCATCCTACCCTCCCCGATCCGCGCGCACGAACGCCTTGAGCTCCTCGACACAACGTTCGGGCGCAAGCAAATTGATGCCATGGCCGTAGCCCTCGAACGCCACCACCTTCGCGCGCGGCATGCGCTCACGCATGGCGCTGCGGTGTGATTCATCTGCGATCAGGCTGTTGGCGCCGCCGAGGATCAGCGTCGGCGTCTTGATCTCCGGCAGCCTCGGCCACAAGTCGCCCGACGCAACCGCCTTGTCCATGCCGTTGGCGACGTGCGCCGGCGTCTTGTCCATCTGCGCGATATACCATTCGCACAGCGCGGGTGACGCTTTAGTGGTGTCGATACGATAAGGCAACGTTTGCCGGCACCAGCCGCCCACGCCAAATTTTTCAAATGCGGCCGCACGCGTGGGTTCGCCCAGTGTGTAAGTCGTAGCGATCTGTGTCGAGCGTTTGAACGGCGTGTCGCACAGCGTCAGCGTGTGCAGGCGCTCCGCATGATTGAGCGCTGCCGTCATGCCGACAATGCCGCCGGAAGATTCACCCACCCAATGCACGCGCTCGATGCCCAGCACATCCATCAAGCGTATCGCGTCGCCGGCAAGTTGCTCGAACAAATACGCGCTGCCCGCGGGTGGCTGCGTCGTTTGGCCGCAGCCGCGCGCATCGAATCTCAACACTCTGAATTCACTGGCAAGCAGCGGCATCCACGCCTGCCAGAACAACATGTTGCGCGCGTAGCCGTGATACAGCAGCACCGTCTCGGGCGGCGTCTCGCGCCATGGCGGCGTGTAATCCGCAAGTTCATAGTGGATGTCGAGATCGCCTGCGCGCACCGTGCTGTAGTGGTGTTTCATCATCAACGCCGATGTTTTCGCCTGTTAGGGTAAATTTTACCGAGAATAAAATATTATTTATAAACAATGACTTACATAATACTCACGCCGCTGTGAGTTGCCTGCGCCACATTGCAAACATCAGCTCCCAATCACGATTGGCGGCCTGCTTGTCGTGGATGTCGCGATCCGGCAACGCGTAGCCGTGATCAGCACCCTTGTGCAATTCGTAACTGAATTTCACCTGCGCGCCCTGCATCGCATCGGCGATGATCTTGATCAGCGGCAACGCGGCATAAGGATCGTGCTCGGCGAATCCACAGTAAAGCTCGCCCTGCGCTTTCAATGCGGTCAAGTGCGGCGAATCGGCTCCGCCGTCTTCGGCAACCAGGCGTGTGCCGTGCATGCTGGCCGACGCCTTGAAGCGATTGGGAAAGTTGCCCGCCGCGCGAAACACATGGCGCCCGCCCATGCAATAACCGAGGCACCCCGCGGCACCGGGCCGCACCGGCTCGCCGCGATCCATGAAATCAAGCAGCGCGCCGGTGTCGTTCACCACCATCGCATCGGAAAGTTTTTGCAGCGGCGCGCGCACACGATTTCTCTGCTCCTCACTGAGCAGCGTCAGCGAGATCATCTCGTTCTTTGCGTTGCGAAACTCATGCCGAACGCGGCCAAAACGATAATACAAATCAGGCACGATACAGTAGTAACCGGTGGTTGCGATGCGCCGCGCGACATCGAAGAGCTCCTCGCGCAGGCCCCACACATCCATGAAAAGAACAATAGGCGAATAAGGCCCATCGCCGCGCGGATGCGTGATGAACGTTTCCATGAGGCCATCGGCCGTTTTGACGTTTACCGTGCGTTCCTTCATTAGTTTTCTCCCAATGTTGATAATTTAATTCGACACCTCAAATTTGACCGATTTCGCCAGCGTGTGCCAGCCCGCAAGCTCCGATTTTAAACAGGCCGGCAACTGCGCCGGGCTGCTGCCCACGCCCCATGCGGCAAGCGCAACTCGCATCAGCACCACGGCGAGAAGTACACCGGCGTCATCAGGCTCGATTGGACATCTTCCACCAGCGAGCCGTGCTGCTTGAGAAACGCGCGCCACTCTGTACCTTGCATGATTTGCGCCACGGGCAGTGTGTCTTTATATGCCGACAGATGCACGACCTCGTTCACGTCGCCACTATTGCCTGTCCAGGTCGCCACCGCCGCGGCTTTCAACACCGCGGGCAATTCGTCCCGCACCAATGACGCAAATGCCTTGGTCTTGCCTGCGCACGTACGAAAAATCTTCATCTGATAAAGATTGCCGGGCGCGCCAGGCGGCTTGGCGGCGGCCAGCGGCGTCAGCAACCGCGACAACTGGCGGCGCATCAAGGGCTGCGAATGCGGCAGATATTCGTTGCGCCACACGTCCTGCGCCGCCAGCTTTGCGCGCAGCGTTTCGCGCGTGGCGACCGTTTCGTGTTCCCACAAATTAAATACACAATTCACCGCGCCGATTTCGCATGCCCAGAATCCCAGCAGCTTGCCGTAATCATCGCCGCGAAACGGCACCGCGACCTTGCCGGCGTGATTGACGTAATCGTCCAGTTTTCCGGCGGCGATTTCATAAAAACGCAGTTCATGCAGCATGCCTCACTCCCTCAATCCAGCTTCTCACGATTTTATTCCCAAAACGCAGCACGCCGGATTGGGTTTATGCGGCAACGCGGTTTAATGTAACATGCGACTCTACGTATGAAACCTTGATGGAGAACGTGATGGGCAAGAATAAATTTACCAATCCAAATCGCAGAACACTGCTTAAGTTCGCCGGCGCTGGCATTGCGCTTTTGGCCATCCCGTTTCCAGTGCAGGCTCAGTCTGGCGGCGCCAAGATGAAAATCGGCGTCGTTGGTTCGGGCCGTGTCGGCAGCGCGGTGGGCGGCGCATGGGTGAAGGCCGGACACGAAGTGATGTTCTCGTCGCTCAATCTCGAAGCGGACCAGAAGCTCGCCGCGAGTCTGGGCGGCGGCGCGCGCGCCGGCACGCCGCGCGAAGCCGCGGCCTTTGGCACGGTACTACTGGTGGCGGTGCCCTACACCGCGCTGCCCCATGTCGGCAAGGACCTGGGCGATCTGATCAAGGGCAAGATCATCATCGACGCATCCAACCCGATAGTCGCGCGCGATGGCGATATCGTCGTGGCCGCGCGCGAAAAAGGCGCGGGCCTCGCATCAATCGAGTATCTGCCCGGCGCCCGCATCGTGCGCGCGTTCAATGCCATTGGCGCCGCGCGCATGGCGGATGCCGCAAGCAAGAGCGAGCGCGTCGGCATGCCCATCGCGGGCGACGATCAGAATGCCATCACCACGGCCTCCGCGCTGGTGCGTGATGTCGGCTACGAACCGGTGCTGGTGGGCACGCTCGCCGCCATGGGAAAACATCTGATACCGGGCACGCCTCTGGGCGGCGAGCGCTCGCCGGACGAAGTGCGCAAGGTCGCGGCGACGCTGAAGTAATTTAAAAGAAGGAGACCAACATGATTTACACCATGAGCGGAACCGAGGCGCTGTCCAAACGCCACGTCATCAATTCCCCCGGCACGGGGGTCAAACACTGGGCGACGAATTTTTTCGGCCCGCGCTCATCCACCAGCGTCGCGCCCGGCCCGCAGGCGACGATGACGGAAATGACGCCCAACGAAACCATCATCCCGCACTATCATGGCGTCACGCAGTTTCAGTTGTTCCCCGCCGGCTCCGGAACCATCGGCAAGAAAGCCGATCCTCTGGTACCGCTGACGGTGCAGTACAAGGATCGCCACACCGCCTACGGCCCCGTGATCGCGGGGCCGCAAGGGCTGTCGTTCATGGCGCTGCGCATCAAGACCGGCGACTCGGCCCCGGTGTATCTCGACAAACCCGGCTATCGCGAAAAATTAAAACCGAGCAAGCGGCGCAACTGGATCGCGCCGCCGGTGGTGCTCTCCACCGAACCGGTGATGCAATACCGCGAGAACGCGTCGTGGGAGCCGCTGTTTGACGCAGCGAAAATCGATGACGAAATGGCCGCGCACGTGGTGCGGCTGGGCGCAGGCATGAGCACCATGGCGCCGGACCCGAGACTGTCGGGCGGCTACTACGTGTTTGTCGCCAATGGCAGCCTCATCAATGCGGCGGAAAATTTTCCGCTGTGGTCGATGATCGTTGTTGAATCGAGCGAGCCCGCGTTCGAGATCAATGCCGGCCCCAAGGGACTCGAAGCGCTCGTGCTGCAATATCCGCGCGAAGACTGATTCAGTAACGCGCCGCCACTTGCAGTCGCGCTCGCCGCGGATTTCCTCGCGCACGCCCTGTGCGTGCGGCAGCGAACGGCTCTACGCCGAATGCTGCGGCATTTGGCACGCCGGTCTCGCCACCGGCGTATACGCGCCCTCCCCCGAAGCGCTCATGCGCTCGCGCTACAGCGCCTATGTGCTGGGCCTGATCGACTACCTGCTGGCAACCTGGCATCCATCCACCTCACCCGGTGATCTCGATCTGCCGCCCGTCAAATGGCTGGGTCTTGAAGTACGCAGCGCCGAGGAAGACGGCGACGCCGGCGTCGTTGAATTCGTAGCCCGCTGCCGTGTCAGCGGGCGCGCGCAACGCCTGCACGAGATCAGCCGCTTTGTGCGCATGCAGGGGCGCTGGTATTACATCGATGGACAGATGATTGACGAGCCGGATCGCGACGCGCATTGAGTCAGCGTATTTCCAAGAACGCCATGGTCATTCCATCGCCGCCTTGCTTCACCGCGATGTGACGCAGCCAACGCGCGTCATTGCGCCGCGGAAAATCACTGCGCTGATGCGCGCCGCGGCTTTCCTCGCGTGCCAGCGCGGATTGCAGGATAAAGCGCGCGACGCTCACCATGTTCCCGGCTTCCAGCGCCCGTACGGTCTCGCGCACGTCGGTGGTGAGAAATCCACGCTCCATTTCACGCTGCAAGTCATCGAGCTTTGCAATTCCCGCGGTCAAGCCCGCACGGTCGCGGTATAGCCCGGCGAATTGCAGCAAATTCTCGCGCACCGCCGTTTTGAAATCTTCGACGCGCATGCTTCCACCGCGCGCGTATGCGGCATGCAAGGGTGCGAGTGCATTCGCATGTATGTGCTCCCAGCCTTGCCCGTTGAGTTGTTCACATGCGGCGGCGGCCTCGCGCCCCGCAATACCGCCAAACACAAACACATCGCTGGCGCCGTTGCCCGCCAGCCGGCTCGCGCCATGCACGCCGCCCGCCGCTTCGCCCGCCGCGAAAAGGCCCGGCACGCCCGTCCACGCGCGTGTGTCGATTTGCACCCCGCCCATGTGACTGTGCGCGGCCGGACGCACGCGCGGCGCTTCCTTCGTCGGCTCAAAGCCCTTGGAGCGCAGCCGCTTTAATTTCTCGATATGATTTTCCAGACGATGCGGCGGCACCACTGTGGTGTCGAACAAAACCGTGCCATCGGGGAAGCCGCGCCCTTCGGCGACTTCTTGTTGTATGCATTGCGCCATGCGCGCCTTTTCGATGCGCATCTCGGCGTGCGGCGGGTTGTAGCGCAACATGAAGCGCTCGCCTTGTGCATTGATGAGCTGCGCGCCTTCACCGAACATGGCGGTGGGCATCACCAGCCCGCGGCATGCCTCTGGATGCACCACCACGGTGGGTTCAAACTGCACGAACTCCATGTCGATCAACGTCGCACCGGCCGCATGCGCCATCGCGTACGAATCGGCGGCAACATCAGCAGGGTAAGTGCTGTCCGCGTAGATGGTGCCGATGCCGCCGGTGGCGAGCACGGTCGATCCGGCATGAACAGCGATCAGACGCGGCGCATTGGGCTTGTATAACAACGCCCCCACGATACCGCCGTCACTTTGCAGCAAGGATATCGCCTTCCATCCGCTGAAGGTTTGAACACCGAGCTTCGCGCATTGCTCGCCAAGCTGTTTGATCGCAAGCGGCCCCAAACCCTGCGGGTGATACACCGAGCGCGGATAGGTGTTGCCGGAGAGACTCAGTTGATCGAACTTGTTATCTTTACCAGCAAACGGCACGCCGATTTCAACCAGTTCACTGAGCGCGCGCTCGGCGCCATCCACGAGTGTGCGCACCAGTTGCCGGTCGTTCAGCGCATAACCGCCGCGCACTATGTCATCGAAGTAGATGTCGTGCGTATCGCGGCTGTCGGTGTGCGCAAGCGGCACGTTGAAGCCGAAGATGTATTGCGAAGCGCCGCGCGCGCGATAGGCGTGAACCACTGCCGCACCCGTCTTCGCGGCGGCGGCCGCGGCACGATGCCCCGCGACACCGCCGCCGAGCACCAGCACGCCGGTCTCGACTACTTCGATTTGCGCATCGATCATCAGGTGCGGGAGATCAGGGTTGCATCGCCAGCTTCGCGTCTTTCACGACCTTGCCCCAGCGCGCATATTCCTGGCGAACGAACGCCTGAAAGGCTTCGGGGGTAGCATGCGTCAGCGGTTCCACCGCGATGCCGTCGAGGCGCTCTTTCACATCGGGCGCGTGTGATGCTTTCACAAGACTGCCGTGCAGACGTTCGATGACCGCTTGCGGTGTCTTCGCCGGCGCCACGATGCCGAACCAGTTGAGCGACACGAGCTTAATGCCCTGCTCCATCACGGTAGGCACATCGGGCAGCAATTTTGCGCGCGCTTCGCCGGTGACCGCCAGCGCACGCAGCTTGCCTTGCTTGATAAACGGATACGGCGCGGCGATATCGACGATGACGCCATGAATCTGCCCGCCCAACGCGTCGATCAGCGCAGGCCCGCCGCCCTTGTATGCAACGTGCTCCATGCGCGTGTGCGCAAGTGTGTTCAATAACTCAAGCGTGAGATGCTTTAACCCACCGACGCCGGGCGAACCAAAATTAAGCTGACCGGGCCGCGTTTTCGCCAGCGCGATCAATTCCTTCAGCGAGCGCGCAGGCAAAGACGGGTGTATGGAAATCACCTGATGCGTCACGCCGATAGTCGACAACCCGGTGAAGTCATTCAGCGCGTTATACGGCGTCTTGGGTTCGAGCAGCGGATTGAGTATCAGATTGCTCACGCCGACCAAACCCAGCGTGTAACCATCGGGCGCCGCTTTCGCCACGGCGTCCGTGCCGATGGCCGCGTTCGCACCCGGACGATTTTCTATGACCACCTGCGTTTTCAGAAGCTCAGACAACTTGGGCGCGATGTGCCGCACCACGATATCGTTCGACCCGCCCGGCGCAAAACCGACGATGATGCGCACGGGCTTGGATGGAAATTCCTGCGCATGCCCAACACTGAATACAGAAACAAACACCACCGCGCACAGCACGGCGCGGATCGCGCGGCCATTAGCGCGCAATTGAATAGTACGTAAGTTATTGTTTTTATACATTATTTTTCAATTTGTTTTAAGCCCGATTTTTTGCACCAGCTTGCCCCACTTGGCGATGTCGGTGCGCATGAATTCGGTCAGATGTTCGGGCGTGCTGCCCGCGGTTTCAAGACCAAGGCCCGTCAGCCGCTCACGTATGTCGCGCACGGCGACGATTTTCGCGAGTTCGTTGCTTAACCGTGTGACGATTGGCGCAGGCGTACCCGCAGGCGCCAGCACCGCGTACAACGCGCCCACATCAAAGCCCGGATAGCCCGACTCCGCCACCGTGGGCACGTCGGGCAATGCGGCCACGCGTTTCATCGTAGACACCGCGAGTATGCGCAATCGCCCCGAGCGGATGTGCGGCATGCTCGCGGGCGCGCCGATGAAGGTCATCTCCACCTGACCGCCGATGACATCATTCAACGCCGGGCCGCCGCCCTTGTACGGCACGTGAATGATATCGATACCCGCGGCAATTTTCAGCAACTCGCCCGACAGGTGCATGGGGCCGCCCGCACCGGACGAAGCGAAGTTGATTTGCCCCGGCCGCGCACGCGCCAGCTCCACCAACTCCTTGACGTTGCGCGCCGGCAAGCTTGGATTCACCACCAGCGTTTGCGCGCCGGTGGCAATCATCGACACCGGCTCAAAATCATTCAGCGGATGGTACGGCATCGACTTTGGATGCAACGCCGGATTCATGGTGTGCCCCGCGCTGATATACGCCAGCGTGTGACCGTCGGGTGCCGCCTTTGCGACGAAATCACTCGCCACGATGCCATCCGCGCCAGGGCGGTTTTCGACAATGAACGATTGCCCGAAGGCCTCGGTCAGGCGCTGCGCGATCAAGCGCGCTGACACATCCACCGCGCCGCCTGGTGAATAGCCGACCTGCAAGCGCACCAGCCGCGACGGATATTTCACCGTATCAACAGCGGCGGCGCGCGGCGCAGGTTGCTGTGCTGTTGTAGCACCCGCGGCCAGCACGCAACATACGGCCACCGCCCACGATTGAATTTTTGCGCTCATGCTTTCTCCCGCCAATAACGATCAACAAACATCGTAGCAGATCGCAATACACGCCGCCGCTGTTCCGCAAGCTGGAAACCTGATGGAAACCTGGTTGACACGCGCCGTGTGTTGCCGCTAAATGCCGGTCGAAAGGAACACACAATGGCCATCCAAGTAAAACCCACTGGCGCGGCGCTCGGCGCCGAGATCGTCGGCGCCGATCTCACCAAGCCGCTCAGCGACGCCGATTTCGCGCAAATCCGCGCGGCGTTCTATGAACATGAGGTGCTTTATTTTCGCGGCCGCGAACTCAGTGACGAAGATCATATTCGCTTCAGTGCCTGCTTCGGCGAACTGCGCAAGCTGAAAATCGGCACGCAGCTCCACGCCAAGCATCTGGAGATGTTCGTCATCTCCAACATCAAAAAAGACGGCCAATACATCGGCAGCTACGATGCGGGAATTTTCTGGCACACCGATGGCGCGTATCTTGCGAATCCGCATGCAGTCTCCGCTTTGCGCGCGCTTGAAGTCCCGGTGCAGGATGGCCGCGTGCTTGGCGACACCAACTTCGCCAGCGTCTCCGCCGCCTACAACGCCTTGCCGCAGGCCATGAAAAAATGCCTCGAAGGCTTGCAGGCCGTGCAAAGCATCATGCATCGCCTCAGCCAGACCGTCGAGTCAGGCATCAAGAAGGACTACGCCGCCGCGGTCAAGGCCGACCCCGAGGCCATACACCCGGTGGTGCGCGTGCATCCGGTGAACGGGCGCAAATGCCTCTATGTCACACAGGGCTACACCTCGCGCATCCTCGGCATCCCCGAGGACGAAAGCCGAGATCTCATCAAGGAACTCACCGAGCACTGCGTGAAGCCGGAATTCACCTACCTGCACAATTGGCGCAAGCACGATCTGGTGCTGTGGGACGACTGCTCGACGCAGCACAAGGCGACGTTCGATTACCCGGCGTCACTGCCACGGCTGATGCACCGGACCACGGTGGTGTCTTCCGCCGCGGCAAATTAGCCGCGCCTATTCGCCCTTGATGCCGGCGGCCTTGATCACCTTGGCCCACTTGGCGAATTCGTTTTGAATAAACGCGTTGTACTGCTCCATCGTCGTCTCGGACGGATCAGCGCCTGACTTGAGAAACCCCGCGCGCACGTCCTGCAACTTGAGCGCACGCGCGATTTCGCCATGCAGGCGCAAGAGAATTTCCGGCGGCGTCCTGGCCGGCGCCGACACGCCAAACCAGTTGCTCACTTCAAACCCCGGCACGCCGCTCTCCGCCACGGTGGGAATATCGGGCGCGGCGTCCGAGCGCTTCACCCCCGTCATCGCGAGCGCACGCAGCCTGCCGCTACGCACCTGTTGAATCACCGTGGGAATATTGCCGAAGCTGATGGAAATCTGCCCGCCCACGAGGTCGATCAGCGCCAGCGCGCCGCCCTTGTACGGCACGTGCACCCATTTGACACCGGTCATGAACTGAAACAATTCGCCGGAGAAATGCCCTGATGAACCGATGCCCTGCGAGCCGTAGCTGATTGCAGCGGGATTCTTTTTCGATAGCGCGATCAGATCCCGCGCACCCTTGGCCGGAAACGACGGATGCGCGACCAAGATGTTTTGCGATTCCGCCACGCGCGTGATGAACGCGAAATCCTTCTGAAAATCGAATGTGAGTTTCATCAGCGACGGATTGATGGCGTCGCCCGTGGTCATCACCTTGATGGTGTAGCCATCGGGCGCGGCGCGCGCGAGCAACTCCGACGCCACCACGCCATTCGCGCCGGGGCGGTTTTCAATCACGATCGACTGCCCCATGCTCTCGCTGAGTTTCGGCCCAAGGTTGCGCGCGACAAAATCAGCGCCGCCGCCAGGAGGCGCGCCGACGAGAAACCGAATTGATTTCGAGGAGTAGCTTTGCGCATGCGCGGCGGTGCAAAAAGCAAAACACGAAAATAACAAAATTATTAATATAAACATATACTTACGAATCATCGATTAAATTGTCACATTGCTACTGCGAGCCGCGCACCATGCTGTTTGCAATGGTGGCGTCGTACTCTGCATTGACCAGCACTTCAACCACCACTACGTTGCCGGCGCGTGTTTTTGTCACCGCATCGCGCAATGTCTTGTCGAGTCTATCCGCGCGTAGAACCGGCCCTAAAGCAATCGCGCCCTGCGCGCGCGCGCGGCGATATCGAGATCGGGATCGGCAAAGCGCTGGCCTATCCATTTGTTTTCCACGGGCCGGCCGCGCTGGCGCGCGATGCGTTCCTGATGCATTTCGTCGTTGAAGAACGAACGGTTGTTCGCGATCACCATCAACAGCGGAATTTTGTAATGCGCCGCCGTCCACAGCGCGCTTACGCACATCATGAAATCGCCATCGCCCAGCACCGCGAGCGGCAGGCGCTTGTTGCCGTGCAAATCACGCAGCGCCAGCGCGGCGCCCACCGTCATGCCCGGCCCCGCGCCGATGCCGCCACCACCATCGCCACCGAGATAATCCAGCGGATGATTGTAGATGGTCATATCCGCGGGCCAACCGAGATTGACGCGAATCAGGCAGGTGTCCTGCCGCGCGGCGATGGTATTGATCGCGGCGGCGAGCATGCGCACGCCGATGCGGCCCTTGCCCGATACCGCCTGTTGCGGCCTTGCGGCATCAGCGCGTTTGACAACACGGCGCTTGCGGCGCGACTTGCGCAATTCATCCAGCAGCGCAGCCGTGGCGGCATCCGGCTCCGCCAGCACATTGATGTCGGCTGGCGGCAACCCCTGATGTTCCATGCCCCAACCGTTATGCACCTGCACATCGACTGACACCTGTATCACTTTCGCCTTGACCGGCGCGGACTTGCCGACTTGCTTCAACAGGCCCGCGAGATCGTTCCAATCGAGACTCAGGATCACGTCGGCTTCCGACACGGTCTTGACCGTGGCGTCATTGACGAACTTGATCGGCGGCCCTGCATGCAGCGGGTGAGAGGTCGGAAACGCGGCCGACGTTCTTAGACTCGTCATCACGCGCGCGCCCAGCAATTCGGCGAGCGCGATGCGATTGTTCCAGGCGTCGATGCCGCGCCCGCCGCGCCCAGCGAGCAACAGCGGACGCTTCGCCTTCGACAGCATTGCAGCCACGGCACGTACGACCTCGGGCGCGGGATACGCCGGCTGCGGCGGCTTGAACCGCATCACGTCGGGCAGCGGCAATGCGCCCTCGATTTTTATTTCCTGCAAGCCTGCATCAAACACCACATACGTCGGCGCGCACGGTGCAGTCCGCGCGATCTGCGCCGCGCGCAGCATCGCCTCCGCCGCCGCCGGCAGCGACGCGGGCTGGTTGTCTCACTTCAAATAATGGCGCACCAGTGCGGCTTGATCGATCGACGTGTGCTGCCAATCCACGAAGGGCCGCCGCACGTCGGCATCCATCGGCCCGTTGCCGCCGTAGATCAGCACCGGCACGCGCTCGCACCACGCGTTGAATATCGCCATCGATGCATGCATCAGACCGACATTGCTATGCAACAGCACGCCGAGCGGTTTGCCGGCGACTTTTGCGTATCCATGCGCGATGGCAACCGCACTTTCTTCATGCAGCGCAAGCAGCATTTCAGGTTTGGTGTTGCCCAGATAATTCACCAGGCTGTCGTGCAGACCGCGGTAACTCGCGCCGGGCGTCAACGCAATGTATTCGATGCCCAAGGCGCGCATCACGTCCGCAATGTAGTCGCTGCCCCAACGGACAAGCGCCGCCTTCGTATTGATGGACTGGATGGACTGGCCAGGCTTGCCGGATTTGCTGGATCGCATAGCGAAAAAAGTACAAATATCGAACGCGTAGTATGATGGATTTGGCTGTCGTCGTGCAGTCTGTAATAATCCAAGCCAGCGTTTGCGCGCCAAGTGAGCATCGGCGGGCATCTGAAAATTTTGCCACGACCACTCCGAATGGACTAACCAACAGGATCATGCTTGATGAGTAACAGTCATCGCTTGCAAATTACGCCGGTACTCGCCGCCGCATTGCTCGCATACACGGGCGCAACCTGCGCTCAGCCGGCGGCTAAACCCGCGGCGCCGTTCCCATCCAAAGCCATGCGCCTCATGGTGAGTTATCCGCCGGGCGGCACCACCGATCTCGTGGCGCGCACCGTGGGACAAAAAATCACCGACTACACCGGCCAGCCCGTGACGGTTGAAAACCGCCCCAGTGCCGGCGGCACCATCGCAACCCAGGCCATCACGCGCTCACCACCCGATGGCTACAGCCTGCTGTTTTCCACCTCGGGGCATACCTCGATTGCAGTGGCGCTGCATGGCACAAAGCTGCCGTACGATCCGTTCAAGGAACTAGCACCCATCACGCTGCTGGTGCTGTCCACGCAAATGATCGTGGCGCATCCTTCACTCAATGTGCGCAACGTCGCGCAGTTGATCAAACTGGGCCGCGCGCGCCCCGGCGATCTGATCTACGGATCGGCGGGCATGGGCACGCCCAATCATCTGGGCATGGAGTTGCTCAAATACATGGGCAAGTTTGAAATGATCCATGTGCCGTACAAAGGCGGCTCGCAACTGTCGGTCGATCTGACCAGCGGACGCGTGCACGTGGCGTTGAACAGCATGGTGTCCATCCTGCCCTATGTGAAAAATGGCAAGCTGGTGCCGCTGGCCATAGGCGCGGCGAAGCGTTCGCGGGCATTGCCCGATGTGCCGACGGTGGCTGAATCCGGATTCCCGGATTACAACGTCTCGACCTGGTACGGTTTGTTTGCGCCCGCCGGCACGCCGCGCGAAATCGTCGCCCGATTGAACGCCGAAGTGAACAAAGGGCTCGCCGACCCGCAGGTGATAAAACTCTTCACCACGCAAGGCGTGGAGCCGCAGGGCGGCACGCCCGAAGACCTCGCACGCATCATGCTTGAAGAATTCGAGCGCTGGAAAAAACTCATCACAGCGGCAAAGATACAGGTCGAGTAATGTACGATTGCAGGTATTATCAGCAGTGAATTTCGCTCAACTGATATGATGGCAGAAAACAGTTCAATAAAATCATGAGGTTACAGTATGAATTTCGCGATTGAAGATTCCCCCGAGCAAAACGCATTCCGCAAGGAGGTGCGCGCGTTTCTTGATAAAAACGTTTCGCCCGATATCGAGCACATGGCAGACCCGTGCGACATGTCGTTCGAGCAATACCAGTTGCGGCGCGATCTCGGACGCAAGCTGGGCGCAAAAGGCTGGCTCTATCCGTCGATGCCAAAAGAATACGGCGGCGGCGATCTGCTGGCCGAGCAAGTGGCCATCCTCCACGATGAACTGACGCGCATCAGCCTCGCATTACCGCCCTACTACGACGCCGGCGGACGCATGGGCGCGCCCACCATCCTGGTGTGGGGCACCGAGGAGCACAAAAAACGCTTCCTGCCACCGATCTGCCGCGGCGAAGTGCGCACCTGGCAATTGCTGAGCGAACCGGGTGCGGGCTCCGATCTTGCTGGCATCAAGTCCACCGCGATTCGTGACGGCGATGTTTATGTGGTGAACGGCCAAAAAATGTACGTCGGCAGTTCGCACGGGGCGGATTATTCGTGGACCATACTCGTCACCGACCCCAAGGGCGAGCGCCACAAAAATCTGTCGTGGCTGATGATCCCGATGAATCTGCCCGGCATTACCGTCACGCCGATGGATTTGCTCGCCACCGGCGGCGAAGGCGGCAGCGGCTGCGGTGTAAAGAACGCGGTGTTCTTCGACAACGTGCGCGTGCCCGCCGAGAACCTTGTCGGCGGCGAAAACAACGGCTGGAAAGTCGCCACCACGCATCTCGAGGTCGAGCACGGCGGCATGGGCCGCCTCGCCGACCGCCGCGTGGTGTATGACTTCATCAATCTGTGCAAGGAACGCAAGGACGGCTGGGCCATCGCCGACGACCCCGCCGCGCGCTCGGAGCTGGTCGATCTCTACATCGAAGCGGAAGTCACGCGGCTCTTCGCCATGCGCAATCACTGGCTGTCGCACGCCAACCAGCCGCGCTCGTATGAAGGCTCGCAATACAGCCTGCGGCGCAAGCTGTCGGGCCTCGACATGGGCGAGAAAATGGTGCGCATCGCCGGGCCGCTGGTGCTGACCAAGGACAAGCGCTGGGCGCCGCTGCGCGGGGCGATCGAATATTTTCAGCGCGACTCGATCACGGCGCTGCATCCGGGCGCCACCACCGACATACAACGCGTGATCATGGCGCGGCGCCTGGGCATCGGCGGACGCGAACGCGAAAAAGCAGCGAACTTGCGTTAATGAACAGCGGAATTTTCCACATTTTTCCGCGACACCCAACAATTTAATCCCCTCGCCCCGCTTGCGGGGAGAGGGTTAGGGTGAGGGGCATTCAAGAAGCACGCGACGCCTCCACCTCCAACCCTCTCCTTCTCCAAAAGGGCATACGGAGAAACTCATGGACCTATCCCTGAACGACACCCAGCAACTTATCCAGGACTCAGCCCGCGACTTCGTGCGCGGCTCTTGCAGCCGCGACGTGCTGCTCAAACTCGACCGCGATCCCGCCGCGTTGATGACCACGCTGTGGCCGCAGATGTCGCAACTCGGCTGGTGCGGCATGGCCATACCCGAAGCCTACGGCGGCACCGGCAACAGCCTCACCGACGTGGCCGTGCTGTTCGAGGAACTCGGTTGCGGCCCGGTGCCCGGCCCGCTGTTCTCGTCCGCCGTGCTGTGCGCGCGCATCCTGATGGACGCCGCCGGCGACAATCTGAAAAAAGCCTGGCTGCCGCGCATCGCCAGCGGCGAGCGCGTGTTCGCACTGGCGCTCACCGAATCGCAATACGGCTGGACAGCCGATGGCGTGCGCGCCACGGCCAAACGCGCGGGCGGCGATTACATGCTGTCAGGCACCAAGGTGTTCGTGCACGACGCAAATTTCGCCACCGATTTACTGGTGGCCGCGCGTATCGAAGGCGGCAAAGGCGTCAGCCTGCTGCGCGTCGATGCCAAGGCGGCTGGTGTAGCCATACGCTCGCTCGACGGCTTCATCACCGGCCTGTGCGAAGTGCTGCTCGACAACGTAAAAGTAGCCGAGGCCGATGTCATCATTGATGCATGGCCCGCGGCCGAGCGCGCGATGCTGACGGTGACGCCGGTGTTGTGCGCCTACAAGGTGGGTTCGTGCAAGACGGTGTTCGACCTGTCGCTCAACTACGCGCGCGAGCGCACGCAGTTCGGCCAGATCATCGGCCGCTTCTCGCGCGTGCAGGATCACTTGATACACCTGGTGAATTACCTCGATTCGGCGCGCTGGACCACTTACGAAGCGCTGTCGAAACTCGACAGCGGCATGGATGCCGCGGCGAGCTGCCACGTCGCCAAGTCGGTGTCATCCGAAAGTTACATGCGCGCCTGCGACTATGCGCACGAAGTGCACGCCGGCATCGGCGTGTCGCGCGAATACGGCCTCACGCTGCACACCAAGATGTCGCGCACGCTGTATCACTGCCTGGGCGCGCCCAGCGTGCATCGTAAACGGCTGGAGAGCGTGCTGGGGCTGGTAACGGCGTGACGGATTGCCCGCGCGCGCGCGGCGAGACATGCCAAGCCGCCTGATTTCGGCCTGCGTTCTGCTTTTGTTCGCGGCGGCCGCGCACGCGCAGGGCTATCCCACCAAACCCATACGCTTCATCGTGCCCTTTCCGGCAGGTGGTCCGGGGGACCTGATGGGCCGCACGGCGGCAGACCGCCTCGCGCGCGCATGGAACGCGCAAGTGGTGGTCGATAACCGCTCGGGCGCGGGCGGCAATATCGGCGCGGAAGCCTGTGCCAAATCACCCGCCGACGGTTATACGATGTGCATGATGACTTCCGCGCATGCGATCGCGCCATCGGTCTATCGCAAGCTCGCCTACGATCCGTTGAAGGACTTCAGCCACGTCACGCTGGTGGGGCTGCTGCCCAGCATGCTCACCGCACACCCTGCCCTGCCCGTGAGGAACGTCAAGGACATCATCGCCCTTGCCAGGGCCAAGCCCGGCGAGATGACCTACGCCTCAACCGGCAATGGCACCACTCCACACATATTGATGGAATTGTTCAAGGTGATGACGGGTGTGAATGTCGTGCACGTGCCGTACAAAGGCCAGGCGCCGGCGGTGGTCGATCAGATCGCCGGGCAGATTCAGATTGGCTTTAACACCGCCATCACCGCGCTGCCGCACGTGCAGGCGGGCAAGTTAAGACCCATCGCGATCTCGACCAAGGAGCGCTTTCCGCCTATGCCGGAACTACCCACGGTAGACGAAGGCGGCGTAAAAGGTTTTGACGGCAGTTCGTGGCAGTCTGTGGTGATGCCAGCCAACACGCCGCGCGACATCGTGAACAAGGTCTATCAGGAACTCGCCTCGATGTTAAAGGCGAAAGATGTGCGCGAGAAATTTCTCGCGCAAGGCGCGTTCGTCTCGGGCATGCCGCCAAATGAATTCACCGCGTTCGTGCGGACGGAAATCGACAAGTGGGCCAAGGTCGCCGCGGCCGCGAAACTTAAGGTTGATTGACGTGTGGGCAAATGCCCGTGATTTCAGTCCTGCTTCGCGGACTGCTCCTGCATGTAAATAAACAACCGCATGCCGTCCTGATCCCGGTAGCCGGCGACCGCGGCCTCTTCATAGGTCTCAAGCACGCGCGGCGCGATCCACAGGCGCGCGCCGAGTTGCCGCGCCTCTTCGAGCAATAGCGCCTGATCCTTCAGCCCGATGGTGAGCGGGCCGTTGAACTTGTAGCTTCCATTGAGGATCGCCGCCGGCACCTTGTCGGTCGTGGTGTAATTGCGCCCCGAGCTCACGTTCAGAACATCGTTCAGCGTCTTCGGGTCGATGCCCGCCTTCACACCCATGGCCAGCCCTTCGAGCACGGCAAGTCGCCCCGCGGCCGACACGTGATTGTTGATGAGCTTGACGATTTGCGATGTGCCCGGCTGCTCGCCCAGATAAAACACATTTGCCGCCACCATGCCGAGCGTCTCTCGCGCGCGTTCAAACGTGTCCTTGGCGCCCGAAACCAGTATGGAAAGCGTGCCCGCGCGGGCGCCGGGCGGGCCGCCGCTGATCGGCGCATCGAGAAATCCAACGTTGCGCGCCGTCATCGCCGCGGCCAGCTCACGCATCGCGGCGCTGCCCAGGGTGGATGTCTCGGCGTAGACCTTTACCTTGCGTCCATGCACCACGCCCTGGTCGCCCATGGCCACTTCAATGCTGGCGGCAAGCGATGGCATCGACGAGAGAATGATATCCACCTGGTCCGCGAGTTCCCTGGGGCTGGCCGCCATCGCGGCGCCCCTGGCCGCCAACGGCGCAATGGCCTGTGGATTTTTATCGCAGACCGTAAGCCGTGCCCCCAGGTCGAGCAAGTGCTGCGCCATAGCGGCGCCCATGTTGCCGACGCCGATAATTCCTATTTGATCCATGGCCATGTTTCCGTATAAGGTTCAGTTCAACACGCGCAGCAGCGCCGTCGCGTCGTCGAGCGACTCGAAGCCCTGCGCCATATCCACCGCCTTGTCGATTTTGTCCGCCGCAAGCGGCACGGCGGAAACCGCGGCACAGGCGCGGAATTTTTCGGCAATGCCGTCCCAGGAGATTGGTGCTTCGGGGCTACCCGGCACATTGTCGCCCATGCGCGCGAACGTACGGCCGTCACGCATGACCACCGCCACGCGGCCCACCGGTGATTTCGTTTTCCAGTCGTAGCTTTCGTCGTCCACCGGCGTAACCCGTTGGGCAAGCGCAAGCACCTCGGAGTTCTTCAGCGCCGCCGGCGTAAAATCGGAAATGCCCATTGCGCGCCGGCTCGCGGCTATCGCCACGCAGAACGGCAAACTGAATTTCGCGTTGAGCGGCGTATCTGGCGCGCGGCGCTCCGCCAGCGGATAACACATCTGCTGCTGAAACGCGCCGACCCACACGCGGATCTCAGCGATATCCGGCACCGCGAGATCATGCGCTTTCATCAATTCGATGGTGGCATGGATGTAGGTATGCGAGATGCCCACCGCCGGCCACGGCTTATAGAGCATATTGGCGCCCATGAAATCCTTGCCGAGATTCTCAAGCATCTTCACGCGGTCGTACTGCCCACCGAAATAGACGTTGAAGATGCCCGCCTTGCCTTCGAAAAGCGTGTTGATGCCGGTGATGCCCTTTTCAGCCAGCAGCGCCGCGGTCACGGCGCCTTGCGCGGCAAAACCTGCATACATGCCACGCAGGTCGCAACCGGGCGCGTATATCGTCTCCATGGTGCCCGAGGACTGCATGCTCGCGATGCCCAGAGCGTGGGCGGCCTGCTCGCGCGTAAGCCCCAGCACGTGCGAGGCCGCGGCGGCGGCCGAGAACACGCCGAGCATCGGCGAGAGATTCCAATCCTGCTTCCAGCCCACGTTGCAACGCAGGCGGATGAACATGTCCTGGGCGAGCGCAATCGCCGTGATCATCTGGCGGCCCGAAATGCCGCCTTTGCGTTCGGCGAGCGCGAAGGCTGCCGGCAAGGCCGAACTGCCCGCATGCGCGCCCCACGGCGTGCGATCGTCGAAGTCGAGGCAGTGCGCCATCGCTCCGTTGGCGAACGCTGCCTGTGCCGCCGGCGCACGACCACCGAATCCCAGCACCGAACTTTCCGGTTTGCCGCCGGTCTCGCGCACCAGATCAACGATAGCGCGAACCCGAGGCTCCATGCCGCTGGCCGCGAGGATCACGCCCAGCGTATCGAGTACGCTTTTTTTCGCCGACTCTATCGCGCCCGCGGTCAGGTCCGCGTAGCGCGTGCCGGCGACAAGTAGCGCGAAATCATGGCAAAGGTCCGCGGGTGCGGGCACGGTGCTCAAATCAGGTCCCGGTAAACACCGGCTCGCGGCGGTCAAAACCGGCCTTGACACCTTCCTTGAAGTCGTTGGTTTCGCGCAGCATGTTCTGCATGAACGCTTCGCGCTCGGTCGCGGCGCGAAAGCCTTCGAACAGATCGCAATGCAGCGTCTCGCGCGCACCCTGCACCGCAAGCGGGCCGGACTTCGCCAGTTCGAGCGCCATTTCCGTTGCAACCTTACGCACGTTGTCCTGCTCGACCAATCGATCCGCCAGGCCCAGCTTGACGGCCTCGTCGCCGGGCAGACGTTTGCCCGTCAGGAACAACCACTTCGCGGTTTGATGTCCCACCAGGCGCGGCAGCGTAAACGTCATGCCGAAGCCGGGGTGATAACCCAGCGCGCAGAAGTTCGCCGCCAGCCGCGCTTCCTTGCACGTCACACGAAAATCCGCTACCAGCGCAAGCCCCAGCCCCGCGCCGATGGCGCTGCCATGCACCGCCGCGACGATGGGTTTTTTCGTCTGCACCAGACGCTGCGCTTCATGATACAGGTGGCGCCGCGTCACTACTTTCTTGCCCGCCTCTTCGTCTGCCACGCGTTTGCCGAGGTTCGCCCCGGCGCAAAAGTGTTTGCCCGCGGATGCCAGCACGATGGCGCGCACCCTGGCATCCTTGTCGAGCGCTTCCAGCGCGCTTGCCAGATGCCCGATCAGATCGACATCCAGAAAATTATTTGGCGCACGCCGTAGTTCAACCGTTGCAATGTGACCCTCGATGCCGACGCCGACTTCTTCACTACCCATGATGTTCTCCGTTCGAGTTGATGTTGATTTTTGCAAACGTTAGTTTAATGCATAGATGATCCATACGCATTGCGCCGCGCGCGCCATGCGCACGAGCCAATGCCGTCGCGGCAGGGTGATATTCAAATGGATTGAGCCGCCACACCCAGGTTCGGCGGCGCGCGCATAACAATACGCGGTGATTTACGCCGGTGCGGCGAAGACTCCGGCAGGGCCGCCTGCGCGGCCGGCAACACGTTGCGTGCGCCGTGCGCACGCGCCAACTGCTACACCTTCAAATTCTTGTCTGGGTGATCCGCGCTCATCAGCGCGCGGAAGGTGAGCACGGGGATTGACGAGCGGTGCAGCACGCGACTGGCCTCGCTGCCCATGATGAGCGCGGCAAGGCCCTTGCGGCCGCGCGCGGTCATCACGATCAAGTCGCAGCCGCGTTCGTTCGCCGTGTCAACGATGGCGTCGTACGGATGCGGGTTTTTCGCCATCACGGTTTCGCACGCAACACCGGCTTTCTCCGCCGCCTTCTTCACGAAATCAAGAAAACTCTCGGCGCGCTCCTGCGCTTCCTCTTCCTCTTTTTCCTCCGACACCGGCGGCACCCAGCCTTCGGAGGCCATCATCAAGCGAAAATCCTGCACCACATGTATGCCGGTGACTTTCGCACCACACAATTTCGCCAGCTCGATACCGCGTTCAACTGCCCGTTCCGAATGTGCCGATCCGTCGGTGGGCATCAGTATGTGCTTGAACATGGCTCCTCCATGTAAAGAGTGATGAGAGCTTCTGCCATTCGCGCCTGCGTGTATCCGCGGTTGCACGAACGTACGACGTCATTATAGCCACATACCGGACGTGTGCAGCATATTTCCACGCGTTTGCGGGTGCGATTCAAACTGATGTCTAAGCCACGAAATGTATGGATCGGCAGACAGTCCCTTCCCCTTCACGGGCAAGGGCACACTTGAAGCGGAGCAGAAGGCTGGGATGGGGGTGGGTTCTAGTCGCTGCAACCACCCCCATCCCCGCCTTCCCCCTGAAAGGGAAGGTGTTTCTCTGTTTGCATAAAATCCCTTTCTGGGACATCACTTTGAATCGCACCCCGCGTTTGCGCGGCACTTGCTCAAGAAACAATTAACTACATGTTTTTATTGATATTTTTTCATCCAAGAGCGTGACGCGGTATTGCGCGGCGCGAAGTCCGGCGCGCCCGCGCGCACATCTTCAGTTCAGTGAATTTGCGGCGGCGCGGCCGCATCGCTGTCGATCTCGTCCTCGGGATCATCGTCCACGAACCCTTCACCCGCGAACGTCGCACCGCCCTGCCCCGGCATGTTGAGCTCGACTTGCGCGGCGCCACTGGATTCAACCAGCGCGCCCAGGTCATCCAGCGGCGGCAATTCTTCGAGCGACAGCAGATTCAGGTCGTCGAGAAACTGTTTGGTCGTGGCATACAACGCCGGGCGGCCCGGCACTTCGCGAAAGCCCACGGCCTCGATCCAGCCGCGCGCTTCCAGCGCCCTGATGATGTTGGATGACACCACCACGCCGCGAATGTCTTCGACATCGCCGCGCGTGACGGGCTGGCGATAGGCAATGATGGCGAGTGTTTCCATCACCGCGCGTGAATACTTCGGCGGCTTTTGCGGATTGAGTTTGTCGAGGAAGCGCTGCAACTCGGGTTTCGCGCGAAAGCGCCAGCCGGAGGCCACGTTGGCAAGTTCGACGCCGCGGCCCTGCCACTCGGCACGGATTTCATCTAGCAATTTGCGCATCAAGTCGTTGTTGGTATGGCCGCGCGGGAACATGCGTTTTAGTTCGTTGAGCGACAGCGGCTCGGGGCTGGTGAGCAAGGCTGTTTCCACCACCTGTTTTACCAGCGCCAGATCGAGCGCGGGCTCCAATCCTTCATCGGCAACGTCGTGTTCATCCGCGCCTGCATGTTCCTCCGCGGCTTCAATAACTTCCGCTGCCTCGGCCTCTGCCGACTCTTGTGATTCGAGTTCTTCGCTGTTTTGTTCCTGGCTCATGCGGTCACCATGGTTTCGCTGCTTCTCAGGCGCACGTAAATCGGCGCGTAGGGCGCTTCCTGCGAGATGTTGATCAAGGTTTCGCGCGCGAGTTCGAGTATCGCGAGGAAGGTAACCACCAGTATCGGCACACCTTCTTCCAGTGTAAACAGATCCCCGAACTCGACAAACTCGGCGTCGCGCAGCCGCCGCAAAACCCGCGTCATGTGTTCGCGCACCGACAGTTGCTCGCGCGTGATCCTGTGATGCTGATTGACCGATGCACGGTTAAGTATGGTCAGCCACGCGAGCTTCAGATCGATCGCGGCGACTTCCGGCAGCAGCTCCGCGGTGCGATCAAACAGCACGTTGGTCAACGCAAAATCACGGCCCGCGACGGGGATTTCGTTCATGCGCTGCGCGGCTTTTTTCATTTGCTCGTATTCGAGCAGGCGGCGCACGAGTTCGGCGCGCGGGTCTTCTTCGAGCGCCTCGCTGTGGGTGCGCGGCAGCAGCATGCGCGATTTGATTTCGATCAGCATCGCCGCCATCAGCAGGTATTCGGCCGCGAGATCAAGCTGCTTGGTGCGCATCAGCTCGACGTATTCGAGATACTGCGTGGTCAGCTTCGCCATCGGAATATCGAGCACGTCGATATTCTCCTTGCGAATCAGATACAGCAGCACATCGAGCGGCCCCTCGAACTGATCGAGGAACACTTCCAGCGCCTCGGGCGGAATATAAAGGTCGTGCGGCAGCTCAAGCATCGGCTGGCCGTAGACCTTGGCGATTGGAATTTCCGTCGCGGCCGGGTTATTCATCGCGGCCTTTATATCCAGCGCTAGAATTTACGTAAGTCATTGTTTTTAATCACTATTTTTAAGTGGGCGCAGCACAAAAAGCCGTTGGGCGCTATTCTACGCCGAAATTTCGTCAAAACCTACCATCCATAGTGGATTTTAGAACCATACCCCGCTACATATACCGTAAGAGGCTGATTCTATTCGACATTCCCGCGTTGCTGAAATTTCGCGGGAGTCTCGCTGCCGCAGAGCGACCGAAGCTACTGCACCATTGCGCCGCTGTCCTGTACCACCCGCGCCCATTTCACCGCTTCGACTTTCATGAAATCGAAAAATTTTTCCGGCGTGTCCTGAAACGACACTTCCTGCCCCGCCACCAGCATGCTTTTCTGAAACGCGGGATTGCGCAGAATTTTCAGCGCCTCGCCATGCAGCTTCATCTGACTGTCGCGCGGCAATGCTTTCGGCCCCGCGATACCGAACCAGCTCACCATCTCGTAACCCTGCACGCCCGCCTCGGCGATGGTAGGCACGTCGGGTAGCTCGGCCGAACGTTTTGCGCTCGTCACACCCAGCGCGCGCAGCTTGCCTGATTTGATGTGCGACAGCATGCCCGCAATGCCGGGGAAACCGACAGTCACCTGCCCCGCGAGCAAGTCTGCCGTCGCGGGGCCGCTACCGCGATAGGGTATGTGCGTGAGATTGATGCCCGCCATCTTGGTGAACAACGCGCCGGTGAGATGCTGCGTGCTGCCATTGCCCGACGACGCATAATCGATCTTGCCCGGCTGCGCCTTCGCCAATGCAATGAACTCCTTGATCGATTTCACCGGCAGCGACGGATGCACCAGCAGCACATTGGGCGCGCTGGTGGTTTGCGTCACCGGCGCGTAATCGTTGAGCGGATCGTAAGGCAGCTTTTTGTAGAGCGCCGCGCTGACAAAATGCGTGCTGCTGATCATGAACAAGGTGTAGCCATCCGGCGGCGCTTTCGCGCCGATTTCCGCGCCGATGGTCGAGCCCGCGCCAGGGCGGTTTTCCACCACGAACTGCTGGCCCAAAGCCTCCGACATGCGCGTGGAGAGGATGCGAAACGGCACGTCGGCCGCGCCGCCCGCCGAAAATGGAATGATGATGCGCACCGCGCGCGCTGGGTAGCTCTGCGCGTGGGCGGAGAATGCGCCAAAAACCAAAATCGCCGAACAAAAGTAAGTATATGTTTTTATTGAACATTTCATAATATCGCCTTGAGTAAAAAACGCGCCGCATGATAACAAAGATTCTTATTGCTAAAGCGCTGTAATCTGGCTTCGACAACAGCGACTGATATTGATTGCAAACAAAAGGAATCACCATGAACACACGCCCCGCAGCAAGTCCCATGGTGCAATTTCCCGGCGCTGCCGGTGAAATTCTCGCGGCGCGCCTCGACCTGCCCGCGCAGGTGCCGCGCGCGTTCGCGCTGTTCGCGCATTGCTTCACCTGTTCAAAAGAATCTCTCGCCGCCACGCGCATCAGCGCCGCGTTGACGCAACATGGCATCGGCGTGCTGCGTTTTGACTTCACCGGCCTGGGTGGCAGCGCGGGCGATTTCTCGAACACGAATTTCTCCTCCAACATCGCGGACCTGATCGCCGCCGCCAACTGGCTGCGCGACAACCATGGCGCGCCGAAAATTCTGATTGGTCACAGCCTCGGCGGCGCGGCCGTGCTTGCCGCCGCCAGCGACATTGAAGACGCTGTAGCGGTGGCCACCATCGGTGCGCCGTACGATCCGGCGCACGTTGCGCATCTATTGGGTGACGCCGCAAGCGCAATTAACGCCAACGGCGAATCCGAAGTCACCCTAGCGGGCCGCAAGTTCAACATCAAAAAACAATTCCTCGACGACATCGCCAATCAAAAAGGCGGCGCGCGCATCGCCGCGCTGAAAAAAGCGCTGCTCGTCATGCACTCGCCGCGCGACACCACCGTGGGCATCGACAACGCCGCGCAAATTTTCATGGCGGCAAAACATCCCAAGAGTTTTGTCTCGCTCGACACCGCCGACCACTTGCTGACCGGCAAGGAAGACGCTGCCTACGTAGCGGCAGTGCTCGCGGCGTGGGCCAGCCGCTACATCGGCGCTGCGCCTACAACGGAAATAGCCACGAATCACGGCGCGGTAACGGTATCTGAAACCCGCGAAGGAAAATTCACCCAGAGCATCCAGATCGGCGCACACCAACTGCGCGCCGACGAACCCGTGGCCATGGGCGGCGGCGACACCGGCCCCTCGCCCTACGACCTGCTGCTCGCGGGCCTGGGTGCCTGCACCTCGATGACCCTGCGCATGTACGCCGACCAAAAAAAATGGCCGCTCGATAAAGTCACCGTGCATTTGAAGCATGCCAAAGTACACGCCACCGACTGCGCCGAATGCGAAACAAAAGAAGGCAAGATCGACCGCATCGAACGCGAAATCGAAATCGAAGGCGCGCTGGATGATGCGCAGCGTGCACGCTTGATGGAGATCGCGAATAAGTGCCCGGTGCATCGGACGCTGCATTCTGAGGTATGGGTGGATACGATGCTTAAGTCGTGATCACCGAAAATTAGCGCCGGCAATGGCATAATCGCAATTAACTAATCAATTGCGACCATGACCAAACCAACAACCCTCACCGGCGCCGAAAGCGCCGTTAAAATGCTGCAAGCCCACGGCGTCAAGCACATCTTCGGGCTGTGCGGCGACACCAGCTTGCCGTTTTACGATGCACTCGCGCGTCTGAAACACGGCATGACGCATATCCTCACACGCGATGAGCGCTCGGCCTCTTACATGGCCGACGGCTACGCGCGCGCCAGCGGGCGCGTGGGCGTGTGCGAAGGCCCCAGCGGCGGTGGGGCGACTTACATCATTCCCGGCGTCGCGGAGGCGAATGAATCGTCGGTGCCGCTGTTGTGTATCACCAGTGATATTTCGGTATCTAGCCGTGGGCGTTTTACGCTGACGGAGCTTGATCAGGAAGCGCTGTTTCGTCCGATAACGAAGTGGACGCAGGTGGTGCCGCGCGCGAGCCGCGTGCCGCTGGCGTTTGCCGAAGCGTTTCGCCGTATCGGCAGCGGACGACCGGGTGCGGCGCATATCGGCTTGCCGCTGGATGTGCAGCGCGAGACGCTGGATGCGAGCGCCCTGCCCGCGCCTGCTGCGCGTGCGCCACGCGCGGCGCCCGATGCACAATTGGTACGCGAGGCGGCGGCGCTGCTCACGCGCGCGCGGCAACCCGCATTCGTGGTCGGCGGCGGCGTGATGATTGCCGATGCGTGCCGTGAGTTGCAAACACTGGCCGAGCGCCTGGGCGCGCTGGCGTGCACCACGGTCAGCGGCAAAGGCTCGCTCGCCGAAACGCACGCCTTGTGCGCGGGGGTTGTCGGCAGCAACGGCGGCACGCTGCCCACGCGCGCGGTGATCGACCGCGCCGACGTGGTGGTGTTCGTCGGCTGCCGCGCGGGGTCGGTGACCACCGAGAAATGGCGGCATCCACAGCCGGGTGCGGTTAAGGTGATACACATCGATGTCGATCCGCTGGTGTTCGGCGCGAACTATACAACTGACGTCGCGATGCAGGCGGACGCAAAACTAGCGCTCGCCGCGTTGATCGATGAACTCGGCGCGCCGCGCGCCACATGGCGCGCGCGGGGCCAACGCGCTGCTGTTATCGTTGCTGCGGCGAAAAAAGAAAAGTTCAATATATTCAATAAGTTAGTATTAACCCGCACTCGACCAATAACGCCCGAACGCATTGTCGCCGAGTTGCGTGCGGTGCTGGATGATGAGGCTACAGTGGTCGCCGACGCCGGCACGCCGTGCCCGTATTTCTCCGCGTATTACGAATTGCGCCAAGCAGGCCGGCGCTTTATTTCCAACCGTGCGCATGGTGCACTCGGCTACGCCATGGCCGCCGCCGCGGGCGTGCATTTCGCTCGCCCGAATCAACGCACGGTAGCGGTGATGGGCGACGGCAGTTTTGGTTTTACCTCCGGCGAAATGGAAACGCTCACGCGGCTCAACGTGCCGCTGCTGATGGTGGTGGTAAACAACTCAAGCTACGGCTGGATCAAGGCCGGGCAAAAAACCGGTTTCGATAAACGTTATTACTCGGTGGATTTCACGCGCACCGATCACGCCAAGGTGGCAGCGGCGTATGGCGTGAAGTCGTGGAGTGTGAGCGACCCGACGAAACTGCGCGCCGCATTGCAGGCCGCCGCGCGACACGGCGGGCCAGCGCTGGTGGATGTGATCGCGCAGCCGTTGCAGGAGGCGAATGCGCCGGTGTCGGAGTGGATCGTTTGATCGCTGCAACGCGGGCTTGCCACAAGAACAGGGCAACTTCAAAAACCTTGGACACAGATTTACGCAGATGAACGCAGATTACCCCCGATCTCATCCGCGAAAATCTGCGCAAATCTGTGTCAAAAAAGCTTTTGAAGTTGTAGTTTCCAGCTGCGGCAAATACTGAACCGTGCTGCGCATTCGCAATCTGACCAAGCGTTACTCCGCCCGCGCGGTATTGAGCGGCATCAATTTCGATCTCGCCGACGGCGCATACATCGCGATCATGGGCGAATCGGGTGTGGGAAAATCCACGCTGCTCAACCTGATCGCCGGGCTTGATGTGCCTGACAGCGGCACCATCACGCTCGATGGCGACGAGCTCACCACGCTTGACGACAACGGCCGCACGCGTCTGCGGCGCACGCGCATGGGCTTCGTGTTTCAGGCGTT
>CAMDLH010000064.1 GCA_945901405.1 Bordetella parapertussis
GTGCTTCGATGGCTATCCGATGACCAAGCAGGGGCAGGCCACGCGCGCGCTGGCCGCATCCGCCACCGGCGCATTGATGGGCGGGCTGATCGGCGCGGTGTTTCTGGCGTTGTGCATACCGTTGATCCGGCCCGTAATACTCGCGCTCGGCCCCACTGAATATCTGATGATGGCACTGTGGGGGCTGACGGTGATCGCCACCTTCAGCGAAGGCTCGTTGATGAAAGGGCTGATCGCGAGTCTGCTCGGCGTATTGGTCGCTTTCATCGGCACCGATGTGGTGACCGCCACGCCGCGCTTTACTTTTGGCAGTGAGTTTTTGCTCGACGGCATTTCGTTTCCGGTGGCGATGATCGGTCTGTTCGCCGTGTCGGAGATGATGAAACTCGCGATCAAGGGCGCGCCGATTGTTGACCGTTCGTTGGTGAAGGAAGTAAGCACCGTGTGGCAGGGCGTGACGGACGCGTTCAAACACTGGTGGCTGGTGGTGCGCTCCAGCTTGCTGGGGCTGTGGATCGGCGTGTTGCCGGGCGTGGGCGCGACGGTGTCGGGTCTCGCGGCATATGCGCAGGCGGTGCAAACCTCACCCACGCCGGAGCGGTTCGGCAAGGGCGCGGTCGAAGGCGTGATCGCACCCGATGCGACGATGGGTGCGAACGAAGGCGGCGGCCTGATGACGACACTCGCCTTCGGCATACCCGGCGGCGAGAGCATGGCGATATTGCTGGTGGCGTTCACCAGCCTCGGCGTGGTGCCCGGCCCCGATATGCTTACCAAGCATCTTGATCTGGTGTTCAGCATGGTGTGGATCATCGTGTTCGCCAACGTGCTGGTGACGGTGATCGGGCTGGGCATTACACCATGGCTCGCGCGGCTGCCGGGCCTGCACGCAAACCTGATGGTGCCGATGGTGCTGTCGGTGTGTTTCGTCGGCGCCTACGCGGCGCGCTCGCGCATCGAGGACGTGGTGGTGGCGGCGGTGTTTGGCGTGGCGGGTTATCTCATGGACAAATATCAGTTCTCGCGCGCCAACTTCGTGATCGGCATGGTGCTCGCCACCATGATCGAGCGCAATCTGCACATCTCGCTCTCGCTCTATGGCAAGGATTTTCTGTTGCAGCGCCCCATTGCGCTGGCGATGCTGGCGTTCGTGGTGATCACGGCGGCGCTGCCGTTTGTGCGCAACGCAATGCGCAAGAGAAAGGCGTTAACGGTATGAGCCGGCGCGCGCAGGACAACATTGCCGCTGTCGTGCTGCTGGCGATATTCGCGGGCGTGATTTATCTGTGTCTGGATTTCGGGCCGCGCGCGCGCATGATTCCGTTGCCGCTGGCGATATTCGGTATTGTGCTCACGGTGGTGCAGCTTATTTGGCAAAACCTGGGATCGACCGAAGATTTACGCGTGGATATTATTTCGCTGGCGGAGCCCAAGCCGTCCGTGGAACGTAAGGAAAACTCCGCCGGCTGGAAGCGCGAAGCATCGGCCTACATCATGGTCGCGGTGTTTCTGGCGCTGGTGCTTGGCCTTGGGCCGATGCTGGCCGTGTTTGTGTTCACTGCGGGGTATTTCGTGGTGACGCGGCAATACTCATGGCGGGCCGGACTGATTTACACTGCGCGGTTCACGGCGGCGGTGTACCTGTTATTCGCGGTGGCGCTCGGCATACAGCCGTATCATGGGTTGCTCGCGCCGCTGTTCGACTGATAATAAAACCATCGAGGAGAATCACATGCAAATCAATAAACGGCGGCTGATGATGGCGGCACTGGCTGTTCCCGCCGTGGGTGCAACCGCACGCTCGTACGCGCAGGCCGCTGGTTACTACAAGGACAAAATAATCAACATCAACGTCGGCGGCGGCTCATCGGGCGGGCACGCGCGTTATGCGCGTCTGTTGCAGCCGTATCTGCAAAAGCACAGCGGCGCGCGCGAGGTGCGCATCACCATCATGCAGGGCGGCGGCGGGTTGAAGGCGGCGAACTACATCTGGCGCGCAAAACCCGACGGCTTGCAGCTTTTTGTCGGCAATGTGTCCACGCTGCTGCTGGCCAATCTGGCGGGCAGCGCGGGCGCGACGTTCGACCCGGCGAAGTTTACTTTTCTCGGTCGTATCACCAGCGAGCCGCGCGTGTTGTGCGTAGGCGGCAAGTCGGCGATGAAGTCGATCGAAGACGTGCAAAAATTAAAACGCCCGTTCGTCTATCCCTCGCAGGGCACGGATGAGGATTTTTATACCATGGCGGTGCTCGGCGACGCGCTGGGTTTCAAGGTCAAGGCGGTGACCGGCTACGAAGGCAACGCCGACACCTCGCTGGCGGTGATCAAGGGTGACGGTGATGGCCACATCACGAGCTGGAGCGAATCGCTCGGCCCCATCCGCGCGGGCGATAAACATCCGATATTGATGGTGACCTCGCGCCGCTCGCCGGATTACGCGGCGATCCCGGTGGTGACGGAGATTGCGCCCGCCGCCAAACGCGACACCGTGCGCGCGATGGCGACCATACTCGAAACGCACCGCAGCTACATCGGCCCGCCCGGCATGGATGCGCAGGCCGTGGCAGCGTTTCGCGCGGTGGTGAATGCGGCGGTCAAGGACCCGGCGCTGCTGGAAGAATCAAAAAAGGGTGAGCGCCCGGTGGAGCCGATGGACGGCGCGGTGCAACAAAAACTGATCGCCGAGATGGCGAAGGCGAGCGCCACGCTGTCGCCGATACTCAAGGCGGCGGTCAAAGACATACAGTAAAATACTGTTTAAAAACAAATACTTACGATATAACGCTCAAAGGCTGAACAATGACTGAAAATTGGATAACGCTGGACACCGATGTGCTGATCGTGGGCGGCGGCGTGGCCGGCAGCATGGCGGCGATACCCGCGCTAGAAGCCGGCCTCAAAGTCGTCATCTGCGAAAAGGGCAAGGTGCTTGATCACTGCGGCAGCATCGGTTGCGGCGTCGATCATTATCTGACGATCATGGATTCGGGGCCGGAGTGGGATTCGCCGGATTTTCTGATTCGCCATCTACCTGAGCTCACTGATTACATTGTCGATCTGGCGGTGGCGGGCAAGGTGATCCGCGAGATGCCGCGCATTTTTCGCAAGATCGAATCGTTCGGTGTTGATTTCAAGGACAAGCGTATCAACGATTATTACCGGCTGCGCTCGTTCGGCCTGCCGGGCACGTATCACATAAACTTTGACGGCACGGATTTCAAAAAGCACATTGGTGAGCGCGTGCGCAAGGGCAAGGCTGCGGTGCTGATGCGCACCATGGTCACGCAGGTTTTGACGAAAGACAACCGCGCGTACGGCGCGCTGGCGTTTAATTTCCGCACGGGCGAGTGGTATGCGATCCGCGCCAAGTCCGTGGTGCTGGCGGCGGGCGACGTGAATCGCATCTCCAACAACGCCTCCGGCATGGCGTTTGACTCGTGGCATTTTCCGTACAACACTGGCGATGCGCAGGCGATGGCCTATCACGCCGGAGCAACACTCGCCAACATGGAGTCGGTGGAAACCACGTTGACGCCCAAGGGTTTCTCGGTGCAGGGCCTGAACGCGCTGGTGAGCCTGGGCGCGTATTTCGTCAATAAGAGCGGTGAGCGTTTCATGTTCCGCTATGACACCAAGGGCGAGAACGCGCGCCGCGCGGTGCTCGCCGATGCGGTGATCAACGAATATCTTCTGGGCAACGGCCCGATCTATCTCGACTGCCGCCACTTGCCGCCGGAAATGCTCGATCACATGGCGCATACGCTGCAAGTGGATCGTTACACGCTGCCGGCATACTACGAACAAAAGGGCGTTGATTTCCGCACCGAGCTGATCGAGGTCTCCATCGCCGAATTGTCGATACGCCGCAGCGGCGTGTATTTTCGCGGCAGCGGACTTGCGGTGGATACCAACGCCGAGTCGTCCGTCGAAGCGCTATTCGCGGCGGGCGATTGCGCGACGGTCAGCGGCGGCATCGCGGGTGCGGCCGTGCTGGGGCATATTGCGGGCGAGGGCGTGGTGCAACGCATAGCCGCGAGCAACGGTTCGCTGCCGTTGATCGATATGAAAGCAGCGGATGCTTTCCGCGCGATGTCGCGGCAGCATCTCGCGCGCAGCGAAGGCGAGACGTGGAAAGAATTCGAGGATCAAACGCGCAACACTGTCACCGATTACGTTGGCGTGCGCCGCAATGCCAAGGGACTCAAGCTCGCGATGGACACCCTGCGCGCGCTGGCCAAGCGTGAGCCGGCGATGCGTGCGCCCGATCTGCACAGCCTGATGCGCGTGCACGAGGCGAAGAACGTGCGCATGAACGCCGAGATCATGGCCGCGGCGTCGCTGGCGCGCCCCGAAACCCGCACCGGCTCCGCGCACTGGCGGCTGGATTTTCCCAAGCCGGATGAGCAGAACTGGCGCAAGTTCGTGCTGGTCGAGCAGGGCGCGGATGGCCCGGCCACGCGAACCTTGTCCACCGATCGTCCATTGGCCGATGCGTTTGAACGCAGCGCCGCAACTGTTTGAGCATCACGATGACCACACACAACCCCATCCGCATCGACGAAGACAAATGCGTGCGCTGCGACCTATGCGACTGGATCTGCCCCGGTGATTTGATCTATCACGACGAGGGCAACAAAAAGGCGCTGCCTGTAATCAAGTATCCCGATGAGTGCTGGTATTGTGGCCTGTGCCAGTCGATCTGCCCAACCAACGCCATCAACATCATATTCCCCGAACAGATGACGCATAACAAAACGGACGTCGCAACGTTGTTGGGCAAAGTCATCGAATAGTTCGCGGTTGTCAACGCGCGGCGGCATCGCCGCGTTTCCGCCCAATGCCGCATTGAACGCGGCGCGGGGGAGCAATGAGTCATCCTGAAGTTGCGTCAAGCGCAAGCGCGCTGGAGGAGAGCATCACTCTCCAGCAGGCAAAGAAGCTCATTCAATGCATGGCGCACGAGCAGAGCTTTTTGCTGCTGGCGCCGCCGGGCGTGGGCAAATCCGACATGGTGTTTCAGGCCGCGCACGAAGCGGGTCTGCCATGCCGCTCGCTGCTCGGCACGCAGATCGCGCCGGAGGACGTAAGCGGCATCCCGCGCATCGTCGGCGAGCGCTCGGTGTTTTGCCCGCCACGAATTTTGCTGCCGGAAAAGCCCGAGCCGTTTTGTCTCTTTCTGGATGAGTTGCCGGCGTGCGCGCCCGACGTGCAAAAAGCGTTTTATTCGCTGCTGCTCGAACGCCGTTTGGGCGAGCACGCATTGCCCGCGGGCACGTGGGTGGTCGCGGCGGGCAACCGCATGCAGGATCGCGCGCTGGTGCGCGCGATGAGTTCGGCGCTGGTCAATCGTGTGACGCTGCTCAATGTGCGCGTCGATCACGAGGAGTGGTTCACGTGGGCGGCGCGCAGCAAGGTACGGCCCGAGATATTGAGTTTCATCCGCGCCATGCCCGATGCGCTGATGCGCCCGGTGCCGCCGGACCCGGTGCCGTTTTCCACGCCGCGTGCGTGGGCGCTGCTGTCACGCGCGCTTGATCTGGCGCAGGGCGCGGGTGTGCTCACGCGCGAGACACGGCGTGCGCTGGCTTTCGGGCGCTTGTCGGCGGAGGATGCGGCAGTGTTCTGCGCGCTGGCCGAGGAAGTGATCGGCGCCATGCAACCGCCGGCGTATTACGTCGGGCATCCCGAAGCGTTGCCCAAGAGCGAGGCGGGGCGCTGGTTCATCCTGAATTGCATACGCCAGCAGGTGCGCGACGGCAAGCTCGCAGGCATCAAACCGCGCACCATTGATCGTTTCCTGCGCGGCCTGCCGGCGGAAAATCAACTGACGCTGCTCACCGACCTCGTCGAGCGTTGGGGGGCGTTGGGCGCGGATAAAGCGATGTTTGATTTGCTGAAGAGCGTCGCGCAAATCTGATGGGCGCCGTACTGTCGGCGCGCGACACGCTCGCGCGCATCCAGAAGGGCCTGCGCATGGTTACCGTGCCGTTTGCGCATTTGTCCGGCCTGGTGGCCGCCGCGCGCGTGAATATCGACGAGCGCGTGCCGACAGTCGGTGTATTCGCATCGGGGCGCATGGTGGCGAACCCCTCGTTTGTCGCCAAGCTGAAAGACAACGAACTCGTATTCGTGCTGGCGCATGAAATGCTGCATCTGGCGCTGCGCACCCACGACCGCGCGCGCGGCAGTGATCGTGTGCAGTTCAACTACGCGCACGACTACATCATCAACGACATGCTGCGCGCGGAACTGGGGTTTCAGAATATTCCCGCCGGCGGACTCGACATGCCCGGCGCACGTGAAAAATCCGCCGAGCAGATTTTGCTCGAGATGCGCAAGAACGCGGCGCAAATGCAATCGAAGACGCGCGTGTTTGACGGCAAATCAACAACCGTGCGGCGCATGTTTCAGCCAGGCGACGGCAAAGGCGAGGAGGGAGAAGCCGGCGACGTGCTGGAAAATTCCCTTGAAAAACAACTATTTCCGAAAGAAGCCGCCGAGCAGGACGCGCAGGCCGGCAAAGTGAAAGAACTCGCCGCCAAGGCATTGAGCTTGGCCAAGGCGATGGGCGCGATGAAAGGCATGCGTGGTTTCGGCGCGAGTGGCGAGACGCAAAGCGTAAATGCGTTGCGCGGCTTGTATCGCCCGCCTTGGGAAATGGCGCTGCAACGCTGGCTTGAATCGGTTGCGCCGGGCGAACGCACATTCACGCGCCCGTCGCGGCGCAGCGAGGCGTGCGTTGAGGGCGTGCTGCCCGGCCGCCGCCGCGAAGGTTGGATGCTCAACATTTTGCTCGACACCAGCGGCTCGATGAGTGAGGAAATTCCGCGCGCGCTCGGCGCCATCGCCGATTTTTGCGACGCGGCGGGTGTCGATCAGGTGCGGCTGGTTCAATGCGACACGGCAGTGACCGCGGACGATTGCGTTGATCCCGCGCAGTTGGAGAATTATCAAATCAGCGGTTACGGCGGCAGTGATCTCACGCCGGCGATGATGCACCTGTCGCGTGATCCGGCGGTGCGGGCGGCGATTGTAATTACAGACGGCGAGATTGATTTTCCTCAATCGGCGCCTCCGTATGACGTGTTGTGGGTGTTGCCCTCAAACGCCAGCGAGGGATTTTCTCCGCGATATGGCAGGGTTGTACAAATGGCCACCGCATGACACGGCTTCGTTACCAACACCGTCATTCTGGCGAAGGCTGGAATCCAGTACGTAACCTCGCCCGAAGGGCCTGAATTCAGATGC
This sequence comes from Bordetella parapertussis, assembly GCA_945901405.1. Lineage (GTDB taxonomy): Bacteria > Pseudomonadota > Gammaproteobacteria > Burkholderiales > SG8-41 > CAMDLH01. Next base: position 7,249 of record CAMDLH010000064.1, read on the forward strand.
TGCGCATAAATGTACAACCCGGGTTCCAGCCTTCGCTGGAACGACGGTGTAAGTGTTGTTACTTGGCTGGTAAACGCGAGGTTCGTTTTACAGAGAGGCCGCAATGAAAGTCATGCAGGAACTCGTAGGCTATTTCGACCGCAAGGGCCAACTCACGCCCAAACAACTGAAGCGCTTGCTCGACCAAGGCTTTCTCGCATCCGACGCACCGGTGAACATGGTTGACCTGTGCGACCCCATAGGTGCAACGTATTATTTTCGCGTGCAGGGCGTGGCGGATGGCCCGCTATGGGGCACGGATATCTATACCGGCGACTCTTTTCTCGCGGTGGCGGCAGTGCATGCGGGCGTGGTCAAGGCGGGCGCGAGCGCAATCATCAAAGTCACCGTGGTGCAGCCGCCGAATCAGTATCAAGGCTCAAAACGCAATGGTGCTACCAGCAGTGATTTTGGGCGGTACGGCACGGCGTACAAACTGGAGCGCGTTTAACGTCAATTCCTTGCGGCGGTGAATCGCTGTACTCGTCTGCCGGTACGCACCTCCGCCGTATAAAGATTCGCGCGCGAATCCACCGCAAGGTTGTGCAGCCCGTAGAACTCGCCCGCCATACGCCCCAGCCGTCCGAGTGCGGCGACACGCTCACCGGTGTCGCGGCGCACGATGTAAATCTCGCCGTCGGTGCCGTTGCCTACAAACAAGTAGGCTTGCAGCGGATCGGGCGAGATAATCATGTCGTGCACGGTGCCGTTGATCTGGGTCGCGGGTTCGATGACGAACTGGCGCACGAACTTGCCGGATTTCTCGAATACCTGAATGCGGTTATTGGTACGGTCGCAAACGTAGAGCAGATTGTCGCGGCCCAGCCGCACGCAGTGCACTGGGTTGGCGAACTGCGGCGACTCCGGGTTGAACATGCGCATCTTGGCGTCATCGGGTTTGTTGCCGTAGGCGCCCCAGTGGCGCTTGTACTTGCCGCTGCTGGCGTCGAACCCGTTTTGCCACAGCGGACAAAGCGGACACAGAGGGCAAGCACTCGAAAATCTCTGCGTCTCCGTAGTGAAGAAATTGGAAGTTGCACTACTCCGTAGGTATCTTCGCGTCCTGAATAACCTTCGCAAAACGGTCGTGCTCTGCCTTCCAGAACTTGGCGAATTCCTCCGATGATTTGCTGGTGACGATGCTCACTCCGCTGTCGGCCATGCGCTTCATTACCTCGGGATGTTTCATCGTCTCGTGCGCGACTTCAAACAGTTTTTTCACCACCGCGCCGGAGGTGCCCTTGGGCACGTAGATTCCTTGCCACGAGCCGACCACCATGTTGAGCCCTTGCTCGCGCATGGTGGGCACGTCGGGCAGGGCGGGGATGCGCTCCGGCGACACGGTGGCGAGCATGCGCACGCGGCCGCTTTTCACGTAGGTCACGGCCGACGAAAACGTGACGAACATGGTTTGCACTTCGTTGCCGAGCAAGCCGATCATCGCCGGGCCTGCGCCGCCTTTGTAGTTAACCTGCTGCGCGCTGGTGCCGGTTTGCATCTGGAACATGAGCATTTCGAGATTGTTCGCACTACTCGGCGCGGGCGAGCCGTAATTCAGTTTGCCCGGATTGGCCTTCATGTGCGCGATGAGTTCCTTCACGTTTTTAACGGGTAGGCTCGGATGTACCACCAGGCTGCCGGCGACATCGACCACTTGCGTCACCGGCGTGAGATCGGCGAGCGGCTTCACCGGAAACTTGGTGAAAATATTCGCGTTGATCGCCATGGTGCCGACGTTGCCGAGCAGGAATGTATAGCCATCGGGATTCGCTTTCGCCGCGACTTCAACGCCGATGTTACCGGCGGCGCCCGAACGGTTATCGACCACGACTTGCTGTTTAAGCAGCTCCGCCATGCGCGGCTGCAAGATGCGTCCGACGAAATCGGATGCGCCGCCGGGGGCGAAGGGCACCACCATGCGCAGCGTGCGGTTGGGGTAATCCTGCGCGGCGGCCACGCCTGCCGCGCTAAGTAGGGATATTTTAAGTATTTGTTTGCAAACAGTATTTTTCATTCCACTTTCCTCGATGCTTTATAGTTTTGTGTGTTGCCGCGGCTACGCTTTCATCAATTCGTCTTCCGGTGTGATCGGTAGATTCACCGGGCGTTTCAGTCTCGCCGACAGATCAATCGCTTTCGTCAGCATCAAGCGGTTGTGGCCTTCCTTGGCTGTCGCATGTTGCGTGGTGACGCCGAGTGACACGCGGTTCAACCACGAGTTGGTTTCCTCGCGCATGGGGCCTCTGAGTTCGCCCAGCGCCATATCGCCCACCGGATAACTGGTGAGGAAATCCACGTGCCGGCGCTTGTCGGGCGCGTAACCTTCGGCTTGAATCAGATTGGTGGCGAGCACCATGTCGCGATGCGTGTCGTCGATGGTGAGCACGCCTTCGGTGCCGACCACGCCGATTTCCAGCGAATACACCGCGCCCGGCCACACTTCGGGCAGGCCCCACGAAATTACGCCGTGATAAATCGAATCATCATCGAAGGTGATGGTGTAGGCGGTGCCGTCTACACCTTGCCATGTTTTGCCGAGCGCCTTGTTCACCGAGCGCGCATACACTTCAACTGGTGTCTTGGCCTCCATGCACCACATCACCACGTCAAGCGCGTGCGTGCCGGAAATCACCATCGGCGTCACCTCGGCGCGGTTGTCGCTGCGCTTGTAGTTGTCGATGGCGACCAGGCGATTCATGAACGCGCGCGAAGTCACCATGGTTACCTCGCCCAGTGCTCCAGTTTGCACTTTCTCCTTCGCCACCAGCCAGCGGCGGCGAAATCGCTGCGTGTAGCCGATGACCGCATCGACGCCGGATTTTTCAATCGCGGCCAGCGTTTGCTCTGATTCGGCAAGGTCGGTCGCCAGCGGCTTTTCAATCAGCATCGGCAGATTGCGCTCGGCTGCCATCAGCACCGGGTCTACGTGCAAGTGTTCGTCGGTGCAAACCAACACGGCGTTGACTTCCGGCCGCGACAACAACACTTTGTAGTCATTGGTGATGAAATCAGCGTGGCACTTGTGGCCGACGATTTCGGCGCGCTCCGGCAGCTTCTCGGCAATGCCGATCCAGCCGACGGAAGGGTGGCGCGCGGCGAGTTCACCGCGAATGAGACCGACGCGGCCCGCGCCTACTATTGCCAAGCCAATTTTTTTGGGGTCTTTTTTCACGCAAAGTCCAATTCAAAAGCTTTGACACAGATATACGCAGATGAACGCGGATTAAAACCCAAGCCGTCATATCCGCGCAGGCGGGTCCATAAGCCGTCACTAGTGGCACGGTGGTATGGGTTCCCGCCTGCGCGGGAACGACAATGGAGAGGTTAATCTGCGCTCATCTGCGTGAATCTGTGTCAAAAAAGGGGTTGATGTTAACGAGCTACCACTGCCGCAGGACGCGATTCCGGCAGCGGCAGATTCACCGGCTCGTTGCGTTCCGCCGATAAATCAGCGGCGATGTAAACCTCCATCACGTCGCGCGCTTCTTCACCGGTGACGAGCACGTTGCGGTCGCACGCCACGGCTTCGACAAAGTGCACGGTCTCGGCGGCCATGGGGCCGGCGTAGGTGTGTTCGACCGGCTCGCCGGGCATGGTGGACATCGGGTGCACGATGCCGGATTTCATCGTCGTGAGCTGCGTGTCGCGATGGGTGTCGTCGATGATCAGCGCGCCTTCGGTGCCGATCATTTCGATCCACGTCATCGAGAAATTCGGATACGCCGGCGGCAGGCTCCAGCCCGCGCACACCACGCACGACACGCCGTTGTCGAAGGTGACGGTGATGTACTGCGTGTCGGGAATGTCCGCGCCGGTGGATTCGCGCATGCTGCCGTAGTTCACCGTCGAATACACGCGTATCGGTTTCGCCGGCTGCAGGCACCACATCACAAAATCCAGATCATGCGTGGCTTCCATCGCGGCGGGGGAGAGCTTGGTGCGGCCGGTGATTTTCTTGCCAAGTCCGCGGCCGATGTGGCGGCTCACCAGCGCGCTCACCGGTTTGCCCAGTGTGCCGTCGCGCAGGCATTGCTTTACGTAGGCAAATTTGGGATTAAAGCGTTGCGAATAACCGATGCTGAATTTGAGATTGTTCTTTTTCGCGAGGTGATTCAGTTCATCTGCTTCGTGCAATTCAATGGCAATCGGCTTTTCCAGAAACACGTGCTTGCCGGAGGTCAGGCACTCGCGCGCCATGGGGTAATGCAGCACCTCTGGCGTGGCGGAGATGAAAACCGCATCAACGTCATCGCGTTTGATGATGTCTTTGTAGTCGGCGGTGGCGCTTTTGGCATTGGTTTTCTTCGCAATTTCGGCTAGGCGCTCCGGGCGCGTTTCGACTACGTGGAGGTCTTTCACCAGCGGATTCATCGCGCAGGTTTCCGCGCGTATGCCGCCGCACCAGCCGGTGCCGATCACAGCTACATTGATTTGTTTCACTACAATTCCTTGGGAGAAGGGGGTAAACGAAGGCGCGTATTTTAGCTTATTGAAGGTTAAGGGCTTTTTGACGCAGATTAACGCAGATGAACGCGGATTAAAATCAAAGGTGATTGAAAAATACGTTAAAACAAATACTTAGCTATTTTCTTTTGGTTTTAATCCGCGTTCATCTGCGTTAATCTGTGTCGAAAGGATTTTGAAGTTATGCCGTTTATTCTCGCATTAGACCAAGGAACCACTAGTTCGCGCGCGATGGTGTTCGACCACGCGGGCGGCGTGCGTGCGATGGCGCAGCGCGAGTTTCGGCAGATATTTCCGCGGCCCGGTTGGGTCGAGCATGATCCAAAGGTAATCTGGGAGTCGCAACTTGCCGTCGCGCACGAGGCTTTGGCGAAAGCGAAATTGACCGCGCGCGACGTCGCCGCCATCGGCATCACCAATCAGCGCGAAACCACGGTGGTTTGGGATCGTGCGACCGGCACGCCGATCCACAATGCCATCGTGTGGCAGGACCGGCGCACCGCCGGGCATTGCGAATTGTTAAAGTCTGAAGGCCACGGCGCGGATACCACGCACCGCACCGGTCTTGTACTCGACGCGTATTTTTCTGCGACCAAAATCCGCTGGCTGCTCGATAACGTCGCCGGCGCACGAGTGCTTGCGAACGCAGGCCGGCTGGCGTTCGGCACCATCGACACCTGGCTGTTGTGGAAGCTCACCGGCGGCGCCGCGCATGCGACGGATACTTCCAATGCCTCGCGCACGCTGCTCTACAACTTGCGCGAAGGCGCTTGGGACGATGTGCTGGTGGAGCGTTTCGAGGTGTTGCACAACCTGTTGCCGAAGGTGATGCGCTCCAGCGAAATCGTGGCCGAAACCGCGCGCGGCGTGTTTGATGCGCCCATCACCATCGCAGGCATCGCGGGCGATCAGCAGGCGGCGCTGTTCGGCCAGCGTTGCGTGAAACCGGGGCTGGTGAAAAACACCTACGGCACGGGTTGCTTCATGCTGATGCATACCGGCAATGATTTCGTCCGCTCTCAAAATCAATTGCTGACGACTTGCGCCGCGCATCATGGCGGCGAACGCGAATATGCGCTCGAAGGCAGCGTATTCATCGGCGGCGCGGTGGTGCAATGGCTGCGCGATGGCCTGGGCATCATCAAGTCTGCGTCCGAAGTCGAGGCGCTCTCGGCAAGTGTCGCGGATAACGGCGGCGTTTACTTTGTGCCCGCGTTCGCGGGGCTGGGCAGCCCGCACTGGGATCCGTATGCGCGCGGCAACATCAGTGGCTTGACACGCGGTAGCACGGCGGCACATATCGCGCGCGCAGCGCTGGAGAGTATTGCTTTTCAATCGGCTGACCTGCTGGACGCCATGCAAAGCGATTCCGCCATCGCAATGGCGGAACTCAGAGTCGATGGGGGTGCGGCGCGCAATAATTTCCTAATGCAGTTTCAGGCGGATATTCTTGGTGTGCCGGTGGTGCGTCCGCGAGTAACTGAAACCACCGCGTTGGGTGCGGCGTATCTCGCCGGGCTTGCGGCGGGCTACTGGCAAAGCGCTGATGAGATTGACGCGCCGTGGCAGGTGGAGCGGCGCTTCGTGCCCGAGATGGAACGTAGTGAGGCTCAAGAATTGCGCCGGCAATGGAACATCGCCGTTGCGCGCGCGAAGATGTCTGCCGTGGTTTGAGTCCGGCTGTGCGGCGCGATGCGCTGCGCTACGCCCGCCCTACGGTTGGCGCCAGCCGTGATACGATTTGTCCAAATTATTTCCGGAGTATTCCATGCCTTTTCATCGCTTTGAAAACCTCGAACAAAAAAACCTGACGCCGGATTTGTCATCCGCACGCGGGCCGGTGATCGAGGGCGAGTACATGTATTTTTGCCTGGTGCATAAGGTGGCGGGCACGGGTTCGGAGCTGCATTACCACCCCAACGAATTGCTTATTTTCCCCACGCGCGGACAGATCAACGCCATCGTCGGCAAGGATCGCCGGGTGGTGAATCCGGGCACGTTCGTGCATGCGCCGGCGTTTGCGCGCCATTCGATGAAGGCCACCGAGAGCGGCGATCTGTCGTATCTCTACATCAAGGATAAAACCTGGACGGTGGTGGGGATCGCAGAAAATCAGGCGGTGCCGGACAAGGCGTTTACGGTTGATGAAATCAATACGCTGATCGACAAGGGCGGCAAGCGCGAGGCGGCCGCGGGTGAATCTCAAGCGGTCATCGAAGGCATCAACGATTGCTTTTATCCGCTGATCGAATCGCTGGACGCGCCGCAGGTTTCCGCGCGGCGCGTGTACTGGATCGAGGGCCAGCGGCTGGCGTTCGGCTTGTTTGATGTGCCTGCCGGTTATGCCGAGCCTGAGTTGGTGAGTGATCGCGAGGTTTTTATCTATGTGCTTCGCGGCACGATGCACGCACGTTGCGGCGCCGATGCGCGCGACGTGAGCACGGGTGATGTGGTGCAGATACCGCGCGGCACGCCGTATCAGCTCGACACAAAATCGTCGTTCGTGCGCTACGCGATGGTGTGTTCGACGCCGTATCTCGAATCGAAAATCGATACCATGTCGCCGGAGGAGCGCGAGCAATCGCGCATACACAATAAAGCGAACTGATTACACGGCAAATTTACCGGAGAGTGGCGAATGTCAAAAATATTAATAAAAACAATTAGTTACGTAATCATGGCGTGTGCGTCGTTGATGCTTCCCGCCGCCAACGCGCAAGGCTGGAAGCCCGATAAACACGTTGAGCTGATCGTGCCCGCCGAAGCTGGCGGCTCGCTTGACATCACCGGCCGCACGCTGCACAAGATCATGGATGAGATGAAATTGTTGCCGGGGTCGAGCGCGATTACCAATCGCGGCGGCGGCGGCCACGCAGTGGCGTATTCGTATCTGAATCAGCGCGCGGGCGATGGCCATTTCTTGAGCATCACCTCGGCGAACCTGCTAGGCGGGCACATCAATGGCCGGCTGCCGATGAGCTATAACGACGTGACGCCGATCGCGACCATGCTGTCCGAGAACATCGCCTTCGCGGTGCGCGCGGATTCGCCGATCAACTCCGGCAAGGATTTGCTCGAAGCGCTGAAGAAGAACCCCGGTGTATACAGCATCGCGCTGGGCAGCGCGGTGGGCGGCACGCACCACATCGCGGTGGGCCTGGCGTTGCAATCGGCGGGCGTCGATGTGAAACAAGTCAAGCTGGTGGGTTTTAATGCGTCCACTGGCGCGGTGACGGCGTTGCTCGGCGGCCATGTTGATGTGGCAGCGGCGAGCACGATCAATATTTCGCAGCAGATCGAAGCAGGCAAGTTAAAAGCGATTGCCGTGACCGCGCCCAAACGCATGAGCGGCGCGCTGGCAAAAACGCCGACGTGGCCGGAGCAGGGCTACAAGGGCGTGATGGAAAACTGGCGCGGCGTGATCGGCCCGCGCGGGCTGACGCCGCAGCAAGCAGCGTTTTGGGAGGGCGTGATACAAAAGGTTGTCGAGAACGAAGAGTTCAGACAATACGCCGCGAAAAATCAGTGGGACATTACATTTCGCGGTGCAAAAGAAACACGCGCGTTCATGGAGCAGGACTACAATCAACTCAAAAGCGTGATGACTTTTTTGGGTTTGGCCAAACAATAATTATCATTAAAAACAATAACTTATATGCAAAAACCATTCATGGTAGGGCAAGTGGGGCTGGGCATCATGGGGGGTGCGTTCGCCAGCCATCTGCTGGCGGCCCGGTTTGGCGTGATCGGATTTGATCCTGACTCAAAAGCGCGCGCCACGTTGTCAAAGCGCGGCGGCGACACTGCGGCATCAGCCGCGGATGTGGCGCGCAAGTGCAATGTAATTATCACCTCGCTGCCCAGTGTAAAAGCATGCGAGGCGGCGTATTTTGGCAAGGACGGTATCGCCGCTGGCGCTAAAAAAGGCTCGATCGTGATCGAAGCCAGCACCATGCCGCTTGAGGTGAAGCAGGATATTCACGACCGCTGCGCCGCACATGGCATCATCGTGCTCGACTGCCCGATCAGCGGAACCGGCGCGCAGGCGGCGGCAAAGGATATCTCGGTGTATGCCAGCGGTGACGCGGCGGCGGTGAAGCGCTGCGCGAATGTGTTCAGGGGCTTTTCGCGCAGCATGCATTACTGCGGAGAGTTCGGTAACGGCTCCAAGCTCAAGTTCATCGCCAATCTGCTGGTGACCATCCACAATCTGTCGGCCGCCGAAGCGATGGTGATGGGGTTAAAATCGGGGCTCGACCTCGATCTGGTTTACAAGGTGATCAAGGACGGCGCCGGCACCTCGCGCATGTTCGAGGTGCGCGGGCCGATGATGATCAAGGGCGACTACCGCGCGGCGACGATGAAGTGCGAGGTCTATCAAAAGGACATCGATATCATCGGCGGCTACGCGGCGAAGCTGAACATCCCTGTGCCGCTGTTCGAGGCGAGCAAGGCGTATTATTCGGCGGCGTTGTCGCAGGGATTTGCAAAGGAAGACACCGGGGCGGTATGCGCGGTGCTGGAACGAATGGCTGGAAACCCACGTAGCAGGAAATCAACCTCAAAACGGAAAGTAAAGTAATCATGAGCGAAGCAAAATCGATGTCCCCGCAAAGCCAGGCCGCGCAGACGCTGGCGTTTAACATGAAGCAACTCGCCCAACACGAAATGGAAGGTTTCGGCGGCATGGGCGAGGGTGTGGGCATGCAAAAGACCAAGGACGGCCGGCGCATCATGTGGATGGCGCACGAATCCGCGCCGAAGAATTTCACCGCGCTCGATGTCACCGATCCGCGCAACCCGAAATTCGTGATCCAGACTGATCTGCCGCACGGCAATATGCGCTCCAACTCGCTCGACGTGGTGGGCAACACGCTGGTGGTGGCATATCAGACCAAGCAATTTGACGTGAAGCCGGCGGGCTTTGACATGTTCGACATCACGGTGCCGGAGAAGCCGAAACTTATTTCGCACTTCGACGCTTCGGGCAAATTCTCGCGCGGCGTACACTGCGTGTGGTTCGACGACGGCGAATACGTGCATATGGCGAGCGGCGCGCCGGACTTCGAGCCGACCAACGACAAGGACGACCAGTTCTACCGCATCATCGACGTGCGCAACCCGTCCAAGCCCACGGAAGTGGGGCGCTGGTGGATGCCCGGCACTCGCAAGGGCGATAAAGAAGCGCCGCCGCCGCGGCTCAAGCTCGACGGCGGCTACCGCGCGCACAACACCAATGTGTACGCGAAACAACGCCCCGACCGCGCCTACGTCGGCTATATCGACGGCGGCGGCTTCATTCTCGACATCAAGGACAAATCCAATATCAAGGTGGTGTCACGCTGGAAAAACTCGCCTCCGTTCAACGGCTTCGTGCACACGATGATGCCGCTCTTCAGCCGCGATCTCATTATCGCCACCGAGGAATGCGTGCGCGACAACTGCGCCGACTGGCCGAAGATGACCTGGGTGCTCAACAACGCGGATGAAACCAACCCGGTGCCGATCGCCACCGTGCCGCTGCCTTCGCCCGAGAGTTTTGGCAAGCGCGGCGGACGCTTCGGCTCGCACAACCTGTGGGAAAACTACTCCTCGGAATGCGCCTGGCGCTCGGACAATGTCATCCTCGCCACGTTCTTCAACGGCGGGCTGCGCGCCTACGACCTGTCAAACCCGTACCAGCCGCAGGAAGTCGCATACTTCGTGCCTGGCACGCCGCGGCTCTCGCCAAAAGGCGCCGTGCAGATCAACGACGTGTGGGTGGACGACCGCGGCATCGTGTATTGTCAGGATCGATTCACCGGCGGTTTGTATATTGTCGAGTGGACGCAATAGGCGCTGTTGCGCGAAGTGTTGAGTTTTTAGTTTTGAGTGTTGAGTTAAATGGCAGCGCTCGCGGAAACTTCAACTCAACACTTAACATTCAAAACTCAACACTGAAGTCGAAAAATGGAAGCACCCATCTTAGGCCGCAACGCCCTCTCAGGCCGCATCCCCGTCAGCATCGTCACGGGTTTTCTTGGCAGCGGCAAGACCACGCTCGTCAATAAACTGTTGAAGCGCCCCGACATGAATCGTGTCGCGGTGATCGTCAATGAACTCGGCGAACAGGCCATCGACAACGATCTGGTGGAAGTTTCGTCCGAACAGATGATGCTGCTCAACAACGGCTGCCTGTGCTGCGTGCTGCGTGGTGATTTGCAGGAGACGATGCGTGATTTATTCATCAAGCGGCGCAACGGCGAGATTATTGATTTTGACCGGCTGGTGATCGAAACCACGGGGCTTGCCGACCCCGCGCCGGTGATGCAAACGCTGATGACCGACACCATGCTGCAGGCGCAGTACCGGCTCGATTGCGTGGTGACGCTGGTTGATGCGGTCAACGGCCTGGAACAAATCAAGACGCTGTCGGAGCCGGTAAAGCAGGCCGCGCTTGCCGACCGGCTGGTGATTACCAAGTCAGACCTTGTTGATGAAAAAACAATTGTCGCGGTGGAAGCCGCGCTGCGCGAACTGAATCAGCGTGCGCCGATCAAGCGCGCGGTCAATGGCGAAATCGAACTTGCGTTCCTGATTGATGTATCGCTGCGCAGCACGCAGTCAAGGCTTGAGGATGTCGAGCGCTGGATGGGCGCGGACAATGAACAGGATCACGGGCACTACGGTCATGATGAGCACGGTCACGCGCATCGTCACGACACCAAGGTTACTTCATTTTGTCTGCGCTACAAGGAGCCGTTCACCTGGGCGTCGTTCTCGCAATGCATGGAGGTGCTGGGCACGCTGCGCGGCGCGGATTTATTTCGCGTGAAAGGTCTGGTCAACGTGGCCGGGCACAAAGGCCCGCTCATCGTGCAGGGCGTGCAGCATTTGTTTCACCCGCCGATTGAACTGGAAAAATGGCCCAGTGAAGATCACGAGACGCGCATCGTGTTCATCACGCGCGGTATCAGCGAGCAGATGGTGTCGAACCTGTTTAACGCCATCGCCTCGGTGGCTGCGAAGGCTGCTTAGTCGCGCTTTATTTCGACGCCGCCCCGGCGTTGACGATAGGCGTGAAGTGATCGACCACGGCCCTATACGCGGGCTTGCCGTCAAGCCCGGCAAGCACTTCTTTTGCGCGGGTAAACCCTTTTTGCTCGATCAGGCCTGACAGCAGGTAAATCTCCGGCGTGGTGTCGTCCGCGGACGAGCTCGCCTTGAGTTCCTTGTATTGTTTTTCAAGATGCGCGGCGGCATCTGGGTTGGCCATGTTGCGCGTGCGGATCATGCCGGTCTTGCCCTGCTGGCCGGCGGCTGGCGTTTTGACAAGCTGATTCACCACCAGCGGAGGCAGTTGCGACACTTCAGGTTTGCCGCTGCCCTTGCTTTCGAGTCCCCCGACTTCGATTTGCGCGCCGCCTTTCCACACCTCCTGGCGGCCATTGCCGAAATACACCATCTGCACGCGTGCGCCATTGCCGAGCGTGAGCTTGTCGCCGGTGTTGACCTTGATGAACGCTACCGCCGCGCGTTTGCCGCCTTCGCCTGCCACCGACACATCGCCGCTGACTTGCGTGAGCATGGCCACATCGGCCCAGGCGAGGGGACTCGCGAAAAACAACGCCGCGAATATCAATTTGAATATTTTCATTTGCAACTCCTTTACATCCTGACATCAATAATTTCAAAAACTTCAATCGGCTCGGCACGGCCCTTGACCTTCAGAAAATCGTGCGCGCCGGTGGTCACCCGACCGCCCGCGGCACGCACCGTGTCGGCACTGGCTACGATAACGCAACTCATGTTCTTTGTCTCGCCCTCCAGCCGCGAGGCGACGTTAACCGTGTCGCCGATGGCCGTGTATTCCTTGCGTACTTCCGAACCTATGTTGCCCACGACGGCGCTGCCGGAATGGATGCCTACGCCGATGCCGAACTCGGGTATGTCCCGGCCGGGGAAGCGAATACGCATCCATTCCTTGAATTCCTCGGCGATTTTGCGCATGCCCGTAGCCGCCCGTAGCGCACGCGCCGCGTGGTCGTCGAACGGGTAGGGCACGGCAAACTCCGCCATCACCGCATCGCCGATGAATTTGTCGATTCTGCCGCCTTCAGCCTTGATAACGTCTATCACCCTTGCAAAGTAGACATTGAGAAATTCGACTGTTTCGTGCGCCGTGAGCTTTTCGGAAATAGTGGTGAAATTGCGGATGTCGGAGAACAGCACCGAAATATTCATCGACTTGCCGCCAAGATCCAGCCGCTCGCCGCTGGCGAGGAACATTTCCACCATTTCTTCCGACGCGTAACCTTCAAACATCCCGCGGATGCGCGCTTTTTCACGTTCTGATCGCGTCAGCCGCAATCCCAAAACCATGCAAAAACCCGCGAATAGCCCAAGTTGCAGGTGTGCCGCCGGGAACAGCCAAAACTGCTGAAACAGCAGATAACCCACCCCTGCGGCGCCCGCCGCCACTGCCAAAGCCGCAAGCGCGCCGTACAAGGGGCGCACGAGCAGCATCAGTGTCAGGGTTGGGATCAAAAACACGGCAAACAGCACCCAGCGCACCCACGCGGGCGCGGCATCGGTGGCTTTGCCGGACAGCAGGGTTTCGACGATGTTGGCCTGAATCTCGGGACCGGTCATGTAAAACTTTTGCCGTGCAAACTTGCCGTTGCTGTAAGGCGTGCCGTGCAGGTCGTTCATTCCCTCGTAATTGCCGCCGATGATGACGACCTTGCCGCGCAACGCCTTGACTTCCGTGGTTTGCAAGGCGTTGGGCTCCAGCAGCTTATCGAAGGACACGCGCGGAATGGCGCCGGGCGGGCCCGCGAAACTGATGGCGCCGGTGCTATTTTCGTCGAATCGCCTTCCTGCAAATTGCCATTCATTCGCGCTTGCGCTTTGCCTGGCCGCATGCGCGGCAAGCAGGGCGCTCAAGGTCAGGCGCGGTGCGCCCTTGGCAGTCTCGGCATCCAACTTAAGCCGGGGTGCAATCGTGTAGCGGCGGGTCGTCCCGTCGTCGTCGACAACGAGGTCGGCCAAGCCGATGTGCGAGATGATGTCGGTATTGGGAAGCGACAACAGGTAGTCGGTATGCGGCAGCAGAAAGCTGTCATTTTGCCCGCTGCTTCCGCGGCTGATGGCGCCCGCCAGCACGGTCTTGCCCGTGTTTAATTCCTGGCGAAAGGACAGATCGTAATCCTTCAGGCCCTCGTTGCTTGAAAGTTTGTATTTTTGCAGCCAGGTTTCCGGCGTGATCGAAAACAAAAAATCCACGCCCACAACCGTTGCCCCCGCCTGGCGCAGCGTGGCCAGCGCACGCGCATGCAGAGGCGCCCAGAAGGCGAGAGGGTCTTCGTATTTTGCCAAGGACGCTTCGTCGACTTCCACCAATGCGACGTGCATGGGCTCAAAGCGCTTGCCCGCGAGCCTGTGCCATAGATCACTGTATAGCTCGTCCAGCCCCGAGATTGCACGCATTTGGTGCGCGCCTTCGGCGGCGGCAAAAGCGATCGCGAATATCACCAACAGCAAGCGCAAGGACACGCGGCTGGTCTTGGGCGGTGCTGCAGTGGCGAGAGTGGTCACCGCATTATTATCGCGCAGCGGCAATAACAAAAAATGCGGGGAGCGCCCGCATTTTTATCATTCATCAAGTCAGTTGAAGTCTAACCTTCGGGCGTGACAATTTCGATGTGATCGCGGCTGATGTTCACGAACGGCGCGATCAGCACCTGACGCCCGCCGAGTTCCCAAACCTCGACGTCGGTCAGTGCAAGAAAATCCTTCGAATCAATCATGTAGTCAGTGACGCGCGCACCGGGCAACAGGTATATGTGGCCCTTGATGCGATAACTACGGGTCAAAATCGTGACTTTGGTCTTATTTTCGTCCTGAACCACGGTGCGGCCCCCCCCATGTCTGCAAAAAACATCCATCGCGGAGCTATTATCATCCAAATACCGTGCACTTTGCAAATGTAGCGCAAACAACACTTTTTTAGCGATATCAGCGAGATAGCGCTCCAATCGTGGACTTTGGGTGCGAAACAAATGAACGACGTAAAACACACAGAGCGGCGTATCGCAAGGGGCGCGGTACGTGCCTGCTAAACGACATGTGATTGAGTGGCTCCCCGACCAGGGATCGAACCTGGGACCTGCGGATTAACAGTCCGTCGCTCTACCGGCTGAGCTATCGGGGAATTGTGCGTGATTACGCTCGGCGCTTTAAAGACAGTGCATAGGCCGCCGTAAAAGAGGGAGTATTTTACGAGTTTGGCCGATTTGGGTCAATGAAAGAGACACGAAAACGGCGGGTGCGTCTGATTCAATGGCAGCGCGTCAGACGTCGACGAGCACTTCGGCAATGGCATCCGCCACGTAATCGACATTCTGCGAGTTCAGCGCGGCGACGCAGATTCGTCCGCTGTCCAGTGCGTAAATCGAATATTTTTCACGCAGCCGCGTCACCTGATCCTTGGTCAATCCCGAATACGAAAACATGCCGCGCTGTTCGATCACATAGCTGAAATCAAAATCGGCGCGTTTGGCGCGTATTTTTTCAACCAATTGACGGCGCATGGTCTTGATGCGGTCGCGCATCTGTCCCAATTCCGCTTCCCACTGCTTGCGCAGCTCCGGCGTGTTGAGCACCATGGTCACCGCCTGGCCGCCATGCGTGGAGGGGTTGGAGTAGTTGGTGCGAATTACGCGCTTGACCTGGCTCAGCACTCTGGCGGCTTGATCGGCGTTTTCAGTCACGATACTGCATGCGCCAACTCTTTCGCCATAAAGCGACAGCGATTTTGAAAACGAACTCGACACGAACACCGCCGGGCATGCCTGGGTGAATGCACGTACCGCGGCCGCATCCGCATCGATGCCATCGGCAAAACCCTGATAGGCGATATCCAGAAACGGCATCAGGTTGCGCGCCTTGACGACTTCGATGATCTTTTGCCATTGCGGCATCGTGAGGTCGACGCCCGTGGGGTTGTGGCAGCACGCGTGCAGCACGACGACTGCTCCCGCGGGCAGCTTGTCGAGACACGCAATCATGTCGTTAAAAAGCACGCCGTGCGTGGCCGCATCGTAGTACGGATACGCATTCACTTTAAAGCCGGCGTACTCGAACAGTGCGCGGTGGTTTTCCCAGCTCGGGTCGCTGATCCACGCCTCGGCGCCGGGAAACTGCCGCCGCAGGTAATCCGCGCCGACCTTCAGACCGCCAGTTCCGCCGAGCGTTTGCACGGTGACGATGCGCCCGCTTTTCACCGCTTCGTTATCCGCGCCGAAAACCAGCGATTGCACGGCCTTGTTGTAGGCGGCGATGCCGTCGATCGGCAAATAGTTGCGCGGTATCGCGGTTTCAGCAAGTTTCTGTTCGGTAGTACGCACGGATTGCAGCACCGGCACCTTGCCGTCATCGCCGTAATAAACGCCCACGCCGAGGTTCACCTTTTTTGGGTTGGTATCGGCGTTATAAATTTCGGTGACGCCCAGAATCGGGTCTTTGGGCGCCATTTCGACGTTGGCAAGCAGCGAAGCAGTCATGTCAATAATGTAAGTGGTTGATTGTTAAAGTGTGCAGTGCAATATTTTACCCGTGGAAGCGGCTGCGATGCTAGGGGTGCGATTCAAACATTCAAACTGACGTCTAAGCCACGAAATGCATGGACGGGCAGACAGTCCCTTCCCCCTGAAAGGGAAGGTGTTTCTCTGTTTGCATAAAATCCCTTTCTGGGACATCACTTTGAATCGCACCCCGATGCTAGGGCAAATTCGCGGGTCGCGTGCAGATCGTGAGAAAATACGAGGTTACCCGGCAAAATTGAAAATGAAAACACCCGATCAGCCGCCGAATGTACTGCCGTTGTCCGGCCACCAGCCGATGAAGGTGGTGACGTTTCCCGACAGCCCGTACCGGCTGCACCAGACGTTCGCGCCGGCGGGCGACCAGCCCGAGGCCATCGAGAAGCTCGCCGAGGGCGTGCGCGACGGGCTCGTGTTTCAGACTTTGCTCGGCGTAACCGGCTCCGGTAAGACTTACACCATGGCGCACGTAATCGCGCGACTGGGCTGCCCAGCGCTAATCATGGCGCCCAACAAGACACTGGCGGCGCAACTGTATTCGGAAATGCGTGAGTTTTTTCCCGAGAACGCGATCGAGTATTTTGTGTCGTACTACGATTATTACCAGCCTGAAGCGTATGTGCCGTCGAAGGATTTGTTCATCGAGAAGGATTCGAGCATCAATGAACATATCGAGCAGATGCGGCTGTCGGCGACCAAGTCGCTGATGGAGCGGCGCGACGTGATCATCGTGGGCACGGTGTCGGCGATCTACGGCATCGGCGATCCGGTGGATTATCACGGCATGATATTGCACCTGCGCGAGAACGAAAAACTCGACCGGCATGATGCGATCAAGCGCCTCACCGAAATGCAATACCAGCGCAACGATGTCGAATTCAAGCGTGGCGTGTTTCGCGTGCGTGGCGAGGTGATCGATGTATTCCCGGCGGAAAACGCGGAAAACGCCGTGCGCGTGACTTTGTTCGACGATGAAGTCGAGAGCATTCACGTTTTTGATCCGCTGACAGGGCACATCCTACAAAGGGTGGGGCGCTTCACTGTGTATCCGTCGAGCCATTACGTGACGCCGCGCGCGACCACGCTGCGCGCCATTGAGGCGATCAAGGAGGAATTGCGTGATCGTATCGAGTTTTATCAGACGGCAAACCAGTTGGTCGAATGCCAGCGCATCGAACAGCGCACGCGTTTCGATCTGGAAATGCTCAACGAGATGGGGTTCTGCAAGGGCATCGAGAACTATTCGCGTCACCTGTCGGGCCGCAAGGCGGGCGAGCCGCCGCCCACGCTGATCGACTATCTGCCGCACGACGCGCTGATGTTTCTCGACGAGAGCCACGTGACGATTCCGCAGGTGGGCGGCATGTACAAGGGCGACCGCGCACGCAAGGAAAACCTGGTCAATTATGGTTTTCGTTTACCCTCGGCGCTGGATAACCGGCCATTAAGATTCGACGAGTTCGAGCAATTCATGCGGCGCACGGTTTTTGTTTCAGCAACGCCGGCGGAATACGAACGTACGCATCAAGCACAGGTGGTGGAGCAGGTGGTGCGCCCCACGGGCCTGGTCGATCCGCAAATCGAGGTGCGGCCTGCGTCGACGCAGGTTGATGACCTGTTGTCGGAAATCAATATCCGCGTAAAGATCGGCGAGCGGGTGCTGGTGACCACACTCACCAAACGCATGGCGGAAGACCTGACCGAGTATTTTGCCGAACACGGCGTCAAGGTGCGTTATCTGCATTCGGATATCGACACCGTGGAGCGCGTGGAAATCATTCGCGATTTGCGGCTTGGAGAGTTCGATGTACTCGTCGGCATCAACCTGCTGCGCGAAGGCCTGGATATTCCGGAAGTGTCGCTGGTGGCGATACTCGATGCGGACAAGGAAGGCTTCCTGCGTTCGGAGCGTTCGCTGATTCAAACCATAGGCCGCGCCGCGCGTCACATCAACGGCAGGGCGATTCTTTATGCGGATCGCATTACCAACTCGATGCAGCGCGCCATCGGCGAGACAGACCGGCGGCGCGGCAAGCAGGTTGCCTACAACACCGCGAATGGCATCACGCCCATCGGCGTGCAAAAACGCATCAAGGACATGATCGACGGCGTTTACGACCGCGACGAAGCGCGGCTGGAGCTGAAGGCGGCGCAGAACGAAGCGCGCTACGAAGCCATGGGCGAAAAACAAATGACGCGCGAGTTCAAGCAGGTTGAAAAAGCCATGCTCGATGCGGCGAAAAATCTGGAGTTCGAACGCGCGGCGCAACTACGCGATGAATTGCGTGTGCTGCGCGAACGATTGTTCATCAAGGCCGCCTGAACGTCATGTGTCGTAAGTAATTGTTTTAATTAATAAATTTTACATACCCATTTACCCACGGTGGACGGAGGCATTACCGAGAATGCGGAGGACGGTGCCACCGGACAAGCGTCGATACCGAAGACACGCATGGTTGTCACAGCGGTGATCCTCCGCATATGGGCGCACGCCGCATCGCGCTCAAACGCGATTACGGCTTAAGTGCGCGGCGCCACATTCCGATAATGCTGACTTAGCCGGGAGACGCTCCGCCGCTGTGTCGTGTTTCGACTTGCATCAGTGGTTCGTTGCTGTCCGGCGGCAACACGGGACGGGTGCGCCGCACTCGCGGCGGCTCGACGAGAGTGCCAGCGCGCGCAGTAGTCTCACGCGCTTTCTCCGCATTGGTTTCGATCTGGATCAGATCGACAGACCAATCCAGCTTTAACGGCGCCGGCGGAACCACGGCGGTAACCGCGGCTACGGGCAGCTGCACCGCAATTGGTGCGGCAGCGGGGGCGACCGGAGCCGGAGGAGTGATCACCGGCGCGGGTACTTCCTCCGCGACTTGCACGGGGGCCGCGGGAGGCGCTGGGGGAGGGGGCACCGGTATGCTGGGTGCCGCCGGCAATGCCAACTCTGGCATTGCCGCCATCACGGGCGCCTGCACGGATTCATGAGTCTGTGGCTCTGCAACCACTGCGGCCTCGTCTGAAGGCTCAGCCGCACCCGTGGCGGCGAACGCTAGTGCCGCCGCGGGTGTTACGGTTTCCTCGCGCGGGCGTGGCACGTAAGGCGTTCTCGGGTAACGGAAGCGCTTGGGTTCATCCTGCCCCTTCTGCACGCCTTGCTCGTCACGGTTGGTGTCTTCTTGAGCGCGCGGAGCGGCTTGCTGGCCAACTTCCGCTGAGTCAGCGCGGGATTCCTGGCGATCTCTTCCACCACGGCCACGGCGGCGGCGGCCACCGCGCTCCTCGCCATTGCCGCCTTCGCGTGCGGCGGGCGTCGAGGCCGTTGCTGCCGATGCTTCGGCTACCAAGTTGACTGGCCGCACGATGTTGTCGGTGTTAGCGCCATTGTTGGCGTCGGCGGCGGCTTGTTGACGCGGCTGCTGAGAATCTTGATTGCCGCGGCCTCCGCGTTCACCTCGGTCGCGATTTTCACCACCACGCCCGCGTCCGCGCCCACGTCCGCCCTCTCGACCACTTTCGCGGCCACCTTCGCGTCCGCCTTCACGATCACGCCGGCCTTCGTGACGTTGATGACGTCCTTCACCGCGGTCGCGGCGGCCCGACTCGCGTGTTGCGCCTTCGCTGGTAGTGGCGGCTGCCGTTGCGGTTGCCGCAACTGCAGTAGTGGCAGCAACGGTCACTGCGGCGGTTTCCACCGGCTTGCGGCGCAGCCAGCCGAATAGTTTGCCGATGATGGTTTTATCACCATCCGCCTGCGCTTGTGCCGCCACCGCGGGAGCAGCGGCGGGCTCCGGCACCGGGGCCGCTGTGGTTTCGCGCGCCACTGGCGCGGGCGGAGGAATGATTTTCACCGCGGCTTCCTGGCGTGCGGCGCCTGCTTCCGCCGCCGCTGCCAGCTTGGCGGGCTCTTCCGGCTTTTGCACCAACTCGTAGCTGGGGCGCAGCGGCTCGGCCTGATTCAGATCGTCGTGACGCATGCGCGTCACCGTGTAATTGGGCGTCTCCAGATGCATGTTGGGAATCATGGTGACGTTCACGCGATGCCGGGTTTCGATCAATTGCAGATCGATACGCTTCTCATTCAACAGGAATGTCGCGACGTCAACCGGCACCTGCGCGTGCACGGCCGCCGTGTTGTCCTTCATCGCCTCCTCCTGCAGGATGCGCAGGATGTGCAGCGCGGTCGATTCGGTGCCGCGAATATGGCCGGTGCCGTGGCAGCGCGGGCAAGCGGCGTGGCTCGATTCGCCGAGCGAAGGACGCAGTCGCTGGCGTGACAGTTCCATCAGGCCGAAACGCGAAATCTTGCCCAGTTGCACGCGCGCGCGGTCGTACTTGAGCGAGTCGCGCAGACGGTTTTCGACATCGCGCTGATTGCGCTGGCTTTCCATGTCGATGAAGTCGATCACCACCAGACCGCCCAGGTCACGCAGACGGAGTTGGCGCGCGACTTCTTCCGCCGCCTCGAGGTTGGTGCGAAACGCGGTTTCCTCGATATCGTGGCCACGCGTGGCGCGCGCGGAGTTGACATCCACCGATACCAGCGCTTCGGTATGGTCGATGACGATGGCGCCGCCCGAAGGCAGATTGACCGCACGAGAATGCGCGGTTTCGATCTGATGCTCGATCTGGAAGCGCGAAAACAGCGGCACGTCGTCGCGATAATGTTTGACGAGGTTGACCTTATCCGGCATCACCGACAAGAAATAACTCTGCGCCTGTTGGTAGATATCCTCGGTGTCGATGAGGATTTCGCCGATGTCGTCGTGGAAGTAATCGCGAATGGCGCGCACCACCAGGTTGCCTTCCGGGTAGATCAGGAAGGGCGCGGGATTGGTGCGTTTGCCTTTACCCGTGACGTTGCCTTCCTTGTCTTTCTGCTCCTCGAATTGCGGCTTGGCCGCGCCGTCGATGGCTTCCCACAAACGTAACTGGTAGTTCAGATCCCAGCGCAAATCCTCGACATCGCGGCCAATCGCGTTGGTGCGCCCGATCACGCTCATGCCTTGCGGAATTTCGAGCTGATCGATGGCGTCCTTCAGCTCGTTGCGGTCTTCTCCTTCGATACGGCGCGACACGCCGCCGCCGCGCGGATTGTTGGGCATCAGCACCATGTAACGGCCGGCCAGGCTGATGAAGGTGGTGAGCGCCGCGCCCTTGGTGCCGCGCTCGTCCTTATCGACCTGAACCACGAGTTCCTGGCCTTCGCGCAGCGCTTCCTTGATGGTGGCGCGACCTACATCGACACCCGGTTTGAAGTAGGCGCGGGCGACTTCCTTGAACGGCAGGAAGCCGTGGCGTTCACCGCCGTAATCGACGAACGCTGCTTCGAGACTGGGCTCGACGCGCGTGATGATGCCTTTGTAGATATTGCTCTTGCGTTGTTCCTTGGAAGCGGATTCGATGTCGAGATCGACCAGTTTCTGGCCGTCGACTATGGCGACACGAAGCTCTTCAGCTTGCGTCGCATTGAACAACATGCGTTTCATTTTCTTCTCCCGCGCTCATTCGCACACGGGATGGGCAAAACCATCGCCGCCCGTGGTACGGGGCGGCGCAAATCATCGTCAGCCGGTGGGGGTGTTGCTAAATCTAAACATGGTACCGAATTGGGCGGATGTCAGTTGTTTGGGTTTACCGGTTCCGGACCCGCGCATTTTGGCGCGTTTCCGCAATATTCAAACGGTGTCTTGAGCGCGTATTTCGACTACTATCGCTACTTCGTGGTGAGCGACTTTAACCCGTGTTCCGGGGCCTGCCGGAGCGTTACAACGCAGAGCGGCAGAGCCCGAGTGCGCGTTCCTTATCTGGCTCCGGATTGATTACGTATCGCAAAGCAGCTTCGCATTGTGGAAGCAGGATCCCGTAATCTCGTGGCTGCAGTACTGTTGGCGCGTGCGCCATTTCCGTGCAAGCCCGAAAAACCAAAGTGAAGATTAAGTGCCGCGCTGGCAAATAGTATAAGCAAATGAAGAAGTTAAGTAAAGAAACCGTCACATGGAGCGAAGTCGGCGAGGAGGACGCCGGGCAGCGTATCGACAACTACTTGATACGTAGGCTTAAAGGGGTGCCCAAGAGCCATGTTTATCGCATCCTGCGCAGCGGGGAAGTGCGGGTCAATAGCGGCCGTATTGGCCCGGATTACCGGGTTGTGGCCGGCGACAAGGTGCGGCTGCCGCCGATCCGGGTGGCGCAGCGCGCGCCGCTGGATGTGCTATCGCCGCGAAAAATCGACGTGGAAATCCTGCACGAAGACGACGCGCTGCTGGTCATCAATAAGCCTTCGGGCATGGCGGTGCATGGCGGCAGCGGCATCAGCCTGGGCGCAATTGAACTGTTGCGCCAATCGCGGCCCAACGCACCTTTTCTGGAACTGGTGCACCGCCTCGACCGTGATACTTCGGGCGTGTTGATGCTGGCGAAGAAGCGTGCGGCACTGGTGGCGTTGCACGCACAATTGCGCGATGGCGAGGTGCGCAAATACTATGACGTGCTGGTGCGCGGAAAATGGCGTGACGAGACCCGCAATGTGCGGCTGGCGCTGCAAAAGTATGTGCTCAAATCCGGCGAGCGGCGCGTCAGCGTGGCTGACGACGGCATGGCCTCGCACACCATATTCAGGTTGAAACAAAAAATGCCGGAGTACAGTCTGCTTGAGGCGGAATTAAAAACCGGGCGCACGCACCAGATTCGGGTGCATCTCGCGCATATTGGTTTTCCGATCGCGGGTGACGACAAATACGGCGACTTTCCGCTGAACAAGGAACTCGCGAAACGCGGACTCAGGCGCATGTTCCTGCACGCGGCGCGTACGATCATTCGCCATCCGCTGTCGGGCGAGAGCTTGATGTTCAAGGCGCCACTGCCGCTGGAACTCACGTCGTTCATTGAAAAGATTCAGAATCATGCCGAAACGATTTGACCTGCTGATATTCGACTGGGACGGCACGCTGATGGATTCGGCCGCAGCAATTTCAACATCGTTGCAGTCCGCGTGCGCGGATTTGAATCTGCCGGTGCCGCCCGACGAAACCGCGCGCTTCGTCATCGGGCTCGGCATGAACGACGCGATGAAACACATCCTGCCCGATTTGCCGCCGTCGTGTTACCCGCAATTTCTGGAGCGCTACCGTCATCATTTCTGGCGCGCCGACGGTGACACTACCTTGTTCAAGGGCGTCACCGAATGCATCAGCGAATTGCACGGGGCAGGGTTCCTGCTCGCTGTCGCCACCGGCAAGAGCCGCAACGGACTTGACCGCGCGCTCAAGGCGGCCGGGCTGACACAATATTTTCATGCGACGCGCTGCGCCGACGAAGGATTCAGCAAGCCGCATCCAGGCATGTTGCATCAAATACTGGAGGCAACCCAAATCGGGACGGAGCGCGCGCTGATGATCGGCGACACCACGCACGATCTCGAAATGGCGCGCGCGGCGGGCATGGCTCGGCTCGCGGCGGCCTACGGCGCGCACCCGCGCGCGAGCCTGCTGACGTGCGAACCGCTGGCCTGCGTCGAGGCATTCGCCGAGTTACATCGATGGCTGGCGCAAAATGCATAAAATGCATGGCGCCGCGCTATACTTGATTTGAAACATCCTATGAAGGTGAATTGCCATGGCTGAACAAGAGAGTGGTTGGGAACGGCAGGTGCTCGAAAAGGTCGCGCTCGCCGCGGTTGTCGAACAACGCCGCGCGCGGCGCTGGAGCAT